>NZ_JAMYSE010000014.1:0-97550 GCF_040321795.1 Mesorhizobium sp. M0244
CAATCCGGATGAGCCGCCGCAGGGCGCAATAAATGCAAATCCCGGTAGCCTATCGGACCCCGGCCCAAAGAATCCGGCGGTCGCGGATCAGCTGCCGTCTTTCGAAAACCCACCCGCAACCGATGTCGGCGGCATGCCGAGGTTCTGGTCCTCGTTCAACATTGCATCCAAGCGCATTCAGGGCAGCGGCTGGGCCAGACAGGTCACGGTCGCGGATTTCCCGATTTCGACGTCCGTCTCCGGCGTCAATATGCGACTTGGACCTGGCGGCATCAGGGAGCTTCATTGGCATCTTGCTGCCGAATGGGGATACGTCACGAATGGTAGCATGCGGGTGACAACGCTCGATCAACTGGGCCAAGCCTATGTGCAAGACATCAAGGAAGGTGACATCTGGTATTTTCCAGCAGGCTCTCCGCATTCGCTCCAGGGTCTCGGGCCAGACGGTTGCGAGTTCCTGATCATCTTTGACAATGGTGAGGCCTCCGAATTCAATACGCTTCTTGTGACGGACTGGTTCGCCCATACGCCGCCGGAAATTCTGGCCCAGAATTTCGGCGTGCCCGCCGACAGTTTCAAATCGATACCGCTTCATGATCTCTGGATATTCCAGGGACAAGAGCCAGGTCCGCTCGCCGCCGATCAGGCCGCCGTGCGGTCCGGCGGCGCGCCTGCGAATCCGTTCACGTTTTCGCTGCGCGATAGCGTGCCGGTGAAGGAGAATTCCTCAGGCGTAGTCCATCTCGCCGATAGCCGGACATTCAAGGTATCGACGACGATCGCCGCGGCCGTGGAGACGATCAAGCCCGGTGCCCTCCGACGAATGCACTGGCATCAAAATGCCGACGAATGGCAGTACTGGATAAAGGGGCAAGGGCGCATGACCGTGTTCGATGCCGGTCCTCGGGCCGAAACGGCCGACTTCCAGTCCGGTGACATCGGCTATGTTCCGAAGAACCAAGGTCACTACATCCTGAATACAGGCACCACCGACCTGCAGTTTCTGTCGATTTTCAAGGCGCCGGAATACCATGAGGTCGACCTATCGGACTGGCTCACCCACGCTCCGTCCGAATTGGTCGCGCAGCACCTGAATGTCGATCCGGCTGTGCTTGCGAAATTTCCTAAAGAGCAGCTCGGCATCATGCCCGGCTGACGGCAGCCGATGCCAGGGCCAAAATCGCTTTGGGCGTGCCGATGATCGAGCCGCTGCACTGATTGGCTATTCCTCGCAACAACTGTCCAACCCAAAAGGATGGTCATCATGAACGACAGTCTCTCGCCCGTCGAAATCGTGGAGGCAATGGTCGACCTCGGCGCCGCCAAAGCTGCTCACCGTCCCACCGATCTGTTGATTCGTGGCATGTTCGCTGGAGCACTGCTCGCCTTCGCGACCAGCCTGGCCCTGCAGGGCGCGCTTCAGACCAATATTCCGCTTGTCGGCGCCCTCATCTTTCCGGCGGGGTTCGCCATGATCGTCGTGCTTGGCCTGGAGCTTCTGACCGGGAATTTTGGTCTGGTTCCATTGGCAGTACTTTCTGGACGCACCACGGCCTTGCGGATGTTGGCGAACTGGATCTGGGTCTTTGCCGGCAACATGCTAGGAGCCTTGATCTTTGCCATGCTGTTCTACTTCGTTCTGACCGACGCCGGCAACGCCGGAGCCGGCGCGCTGGGGGACCATATCCGAGCGCTCGCCGAGTCTAAGACGATCGCCTACGAGCCATATGGGTACGGCGGTCTGGCGACAGGATTCGTCAAGGCGATGCTATGCAACTGGATGGTCTGCCTTGGCGTCGTGATGGGAATGAGTTCGAGGTCCTTGCCCGGCAAGATTATCGGATGCTGGTTGCCCATCTTTGCGTTTTTCGCGTTGGGATTTGAACATTGTGTCGTCAACATGTTTGTCATACCCATGGGAATGATACTGGGAGCCAAGATCAGCTTCGCTGACTGGTGGTACTGGAATCAAATACCAGTGACCTTGGGTAATATTGCTGGCGGGTTTCTGTTCGCCGGCCTTCCTCTTTATTGGACATATCGGCGGCGGGGCAATACAAGCGTGTCAACTCCGGCAGTGAGAACAGCGGCGTTCGGACCGACCGCCTGATCGGATTCGAAGGTTGTCGCGCGCCAGGCGCAAGGCGGTCGCCGAGGGCAGGCCAATAAAGCCGAGACGGTCGACCAACATCATCGTCGCGGTCGCCCGAGCCTTTCGAGCATCTGACCAGCAGCGAAGACAAGCTACAACCGGGACGTCGTCCGAAATGATCCGACGAGCGTTCGAACCGTACCTCACGACCTCACGAGCAGGGCAGACGAAAAGGGGACAGGTCTCGGTCTTCCCCTGACTCAACGTCACGTCGAACGTCGCGGCGGCGTCCCTACGTCGAGAATGAAGTCGGTCGTGGCACGTCGACTCGGAGGTGCTTTCTGTCGATTCCGGAGGGCGCCTGATCGTAGGATAGGTTGGAGGCCTCGAACCTGGCCGCGGAGAGCCGGTGCGTGCTCATACACAACGCGGCGCGCGGTCAGTCGAAGATCGGCTTTCCGATCGCGTTCGAAAAGATGTTGCCGAGATAAAAGTGGAGCTGTGCACGCACGCCAATGTCGCGGCCCGAGCGCTCATTGATCGGAAGGATCGCTTCCACCCCGAGTTGGGCGTACTCGCCCACCCAGATAACGCCCAGATTGATCGTGCCCGTGGTCTCTCCAGCCAACGGCCCGTCAAGCGGCGTCTGCATTGCGAATTCCACCAGCGGTACCAAACCCCTTGGCGAAGCGGTGAGCACCTCCCTTGCCAGCGGAATACGAATTGGTGAGCAGGCTGTATTCCAGGGCGAAGCCCCATTGCAGGACGTTTGGGTTGTCGATTGTGGTGGCGCCGGTCACGGTGGTGGATTGGGTTGGCAGCGCGATTCCAAGGGTCGCGGTGACATTGATCGGACGCAGCCACCCCATCGAATCAGACAGATCATCGAAGCCCTTGCCCATGTAAACGGTCGGCGTCAGGGTCGAGAACGACTTGGCACCAATGTCAGACGATCCGGTGCCGCCCAGCGCCACTGTGCCGCCTACCGAGAAGACGAACTCGTGCTCGGGATTGGAATAGAGTTCATACTGGGTGCCGAGCACTAAATTGTCGAAGCCCGCGCGCGTGCCCGCCTGATCGACGATGCGGTAGTTCTCGGTGAACGACACCGACCAATCCGGGGTGAGGAGCTTGCTGTAGGAGAAAGGAAAGTCGACCTCGCGCGAGGTGGTGTCAGGCAACCGCACCAATTGAGGAAAATTGACGAAGTCGGCCGGAGTGGGAACGACGGTCGCCAGAGTCGCGGGGAAGAAGCGGTCCCTAACGTAGGACGCCGACGCTTCCGAAGATGAACGAAAGACAATAAGAAGCTCGGCACCGCCATGTACCACGCCCGATCAGCCATCCTACTCTCCTACCGACAAGTTCATCCTTTGCGTCAGGTGCGTTCATCATAGAGGGCGACGACGATCCTAAGGATTCGGCGTTGATCAACTCGAATTGCCTGGGGCCGGCGACGTCGTCGACTTGGGTTTCGTACATCCACTGGCGGTGGGAATTGGGGGCGATCATCCTCCTGGACATTCACGCGCAGAGCCTGCCGCTTGGGGCGTGGATGGGTCGGTTCAGTGGGGCATCGTCTTTCTCTGTGAACCAAAGCAAGGCGATCAACAAATCGGAATAAATGGCGAAGCAAATCAAGAACGATCTGGTGACCGCGTCCGTGCTCGAGACCGCGAGCACGGCGAAAAGGCAGAGCGGCGCTACCATCGTGACGAAGAGTTCGAACCAGTGCGTCTCACCGAGACGGCCGCACCGGCGTGACATTGCATCGATGTTCGGCGAGTCGAGCGGACCAATGCCGGCAGAGACTGCGGAGGCAAACACCGAACCTTGCCCACCGCGGCGCAGAGCGAAGAAGGCCCCGAGTTCGACCGCACTCATGGGCCTCAGCCTCCAGGCCGAACAACGCGATCGGCCGTCGACATCGGCGCGCCCCAGCCTCCGGTCGCGGATTTGCAAGGCCGGATTGATTTACTGGCTGCCATAGGTCGAAATCCTTGCGTTTGAGCGTGGAGCATCGCGCTCAGACGATGAAATGTCTTTCGAAAACGCCGCCCTAGTTCAAGCTTCGCCCGCTGCGCATATTGGTTTGCCACTGGCGCGTCGCCGGTGACCCGCGTGCCGTGACCTGGCCGGGCGAAGGAGGAGGGCGCTGGCGGCGATGAGCCATTGTCTTCGTCGAGGATGATACCTCGTTTCGCGCGGCGCTGAGGAGGTTTTTCGCACGGTCGACTGACGCACCGAGGGGCGTGGCTGGCGGCGTTCTCAGAGTTGTGAGTGCGTCTACAACCTGCTAACGGGGGCACGGCGCCGAACAGTCTCATCGCACGCTCGCGCGCTCATCGCGTATTGCTGCGACGCGATCCAGCGCAGCATCCAGGCGCAAGAGCAAGTGAACGGCGTGAGAGATGGGATCGTCGGCCCCTGCCGGAACCACATTGTTGGCGGTATCGGCGCCTGCTACCGCTCCCGCCGTTTTGGACCCTGCGCCTGTCAGGTAACCCAGCGTGGCGTCTGTGCGCGCGAGCGCATCTGCGGCTATTTTCGTAAGCCCGGCGTCCTCGATGCGACCGCTTCTTAGGCAGATTGTTCCGAGTTCTCGCCCCCAATTCTCGCATGCGCCTAGCACCATGACGCGCCTGCGCAGCCTTTCGCGGCGTACCATCCCGAAGCTCGACTGCTCAGATGCAGCGACTGCTTCGAGTTCGCGGAAACGTTGCCCGGTCCCGAGGATGTGGCTGGCGAGGTTGCGCGTCGGCTTGCCTTCCAGCAGCACGGCGGCGGCGCCCCTCACCAAATTGCGCAAGGCATTCAAGAACGCGGCGGCCGCCTCTTCCGTCACATCCCGTTCGCGCCGCACCAGCACGAGGCACGCGACCAGCACGCCCGACGCGACGCCGATAGCCGACTCCTCCAGACGCGTCAGCAGGACATCGAAGGTGAAATACCCCATCATCCCGAACATCAGGCCGAGGATCACCGTAATCCAGAAGACCATGACGCTGTAGGCGATGACATTGGCCTGAAAGGCGAGAAACACGGCGATGACGATGGCAACGATGCTCTGCAGCTCGTGACCGGACAGCAGTGTCGCCAGCAACTGGCCCGCCACCAGTCCGGCCGTGGTGCCGATGACGAACGCGGTGCCTTTTGCCACGGACTCGCCACGCGAACGCGTTTCCCGGAACATGACGAAGGCTGCAAACGCCGCCCAGTACCAGCGATTGGGAAGGATCAATTCGCTGCACGCGATAGCGAGGGTCGAGGCGGTCGCCGTCTGCAGCGCCGGACGCCATCCAGGTGGAGATGCCGCCGGCGGAACGAAGGCCGGATAATCGGGCTCGCCCACCGGCATCTCGGATAGGACGTGGCCGAGCATATCGAGCGCTCCGCCGAGACGGCCTGGCGCAGGGGGCAGCGGCGCTTGCTGGCCTGCAGCCCCGATCACCTCAATCCGCGACAGCAGGGCTACGCGCTCCTCCGGACCGCCGAGATCCTGCAGGGCAATCTGCTCGACACGTCGCGTCGCCAGCTGTATTTCGAACAGCTGCAGCCAGCCCCAGCCCGGGTAGGCCGGCTGCTGAGCCGACGACACGAGCCGTGCCTGGGCAAGCATGATGATTTCATCAAGGCGAGAGGCCTGCCGTCGGAGGCGGCGGCGGCTCGCAGCCGTCCACGAGCCCTTGCCTACCGCGGCTGCGACGAGCGCAAGCACCTTGCTGATGCAACTACGGACTTCGTGGCGCAGGCGCTCGATCTCGGACTCCGGCCGCTCCGGAATCAGGACGCAACGCACCAGCGCGGCAACGGTCGCGGCGACGACTATGACCAGTAGTCGCAGCGGCAGAGTTTCGGCCGGCTGCTTCGAGACGAGCGCGATCAGGTAGGCGATCAGCGAAACCAGCCCGATCGATCCATGACGTGGACTGCGAACCGAGAAGAATGCGATCACGAACATCATGGCAGGCAGCAACACTGCGTCCGCCATCGGCTGATCGATCAGCAGCGCGGCGACGATCGTGGATGCGCATGCCCCAACCCCGCCAATCGCAATGGTCGTGAGTTTCTGGTGGATGGTGCTGTCGCGAACCGTGGCGGCGATGAAGAGGGCGATGGCAAATCCAAGGACGCGGTCGATGACCGGCACACCGGCGATGGTACCCATCAGCGCGACGATGACGAAGGTTGTCAGTCCAGCGAGGGTTGCGCTGACGGCGGCGATCAGGCGCAGCCAGCCTGGGTCGGGCGGGAACAGCCGGTCGAGTGCCGCTCGCACCAGACTCATGCCGGGCGACCGGCGGCAGCAAACTCGTTGAGTTTCTCGTGACATATATTGTTTTTCGTCGGGCAATATCCCGAAGCATTGGAACGCACGGGTCATAGGGGACGAAAATCGAGGTTTTCATTTTCGTATGGCACAATCGGTAGTGCGGCGGCCCTCTAGCCCTCAAAGCCACCAATCTCATCGGTAACGTTCTTCATTCCCACGTGCTGCAAATTTGCCGCGCCGAGTTCGACTGGTTGCCCTGATTACGCAGAACGATGACGCGCTGGTCACAATCGCCAGGAACGATGCGTACGTTGTGCAGTGCGCACTCGGGTCGCACCCCAGCAGAAGCGCGGACTAGTGCTCGCCATAAGCCGAATGCTCGACCTTGCCGCGGAACACCCAGTAGGCATGGGCTTGGTAGGCCAGCACGATCGGAATGATAATGACGATCCCGACGCCCGCGAAGGCAAGCGCTTGAGGATCGGCGGCGCCGTCCCAGATCGAAATGTGCCTCGGTACGATATAAGGCCAGAGGCTGACCGCCAAACCTGCAAAGCCAAGAAGGAACAGCACAGCGGAGAGGATGAAAGGTAATGTCTCGCGCTTGCCCCAGAGGCTGCGCCAGATGAAGCAGGCGATGATGGCGGCCGACAACGGCAACGGCGCGAGATAGGCTATGTTGGGCCAGACAAACCATCGGCTTGCGACATTGGGCTCGGCCAACGCGGTCCAGCCACTGACGATAGCCATCATCGCGGCGGTCACAATAAGTGCTGCATGCGCAACCTCGCGGGCAAATATCTGGGTCGAGCCCTCCGTCTTCCAGATGAGCCAACCCGCGCCCAGAAGCGCGTAGCCGCCCAGGAGGCCGAGCCCGCAGAGCAGTCCCAGAATCGTGAAGCAATCGAAGGGCCCGCCGGAAAACATGCCGGCCTCCATCGGTATGCCGCCGATGAAACCGCCGAGGACGAACCCCTGACAGAGGCCAGCCAATATCGATCCACCCGCAAATGCGATATCCCATACCCAGCGATATGACGCAGCCCGCAGCCGGAAGCCGAACGCGATGCCTCGGAATATCAGTGCGAACAGCATGAACATGATGGGCAAATAGAAGGCCGGCAGCAGTACGTAGTAGCCGGCCGGAAACGCGGCAAAGAGCAGCGTGCCGCCCATGACGAGCCAGGTCTCGTTGCCGTCCCAGACGGGTTCTATACTGGCCATCATGACATCACGGTCCGCATCGCGGGGCGCGGCAAGGAAGAGAATCCCGACGCCGAGATCGAAGCCGTCCGCCAGCACATAGACGGCGACGGAAAAGGCGGCCACCGCAGCGAACAGCAGCGGAAGATCGAAAGGGAGCAAACTGTCCATCGCGTCATTCTCCCGGCGCGTGGGCGAGGCCGGCCACGGGCGGCGTGGCGGCATTTGCCCCGGCCAGGGTGGGGCCGGATCGGTCCAGTCCCGGCCTCGTCGATCCCGGGTCGGTGATCGAGGCGGAGGGTCCCTTGAGGGCGATACGCGCGGCAAACCAGAAGAAAGCAATCAGCAGCATGTTGTAGACGGCGAAAAAGATCAGCAGTGTTGTTGTGACAGCGCCCGCGCTCACCGGCGCGACGGCGTCTGCCGTGCGCAGATGCCCGTAGATGACGAACGGCTGACGGCCGGCTTCTGTCGTGGTCCAGCCGGCAAGCACGGCGAGAAAGCCGAGCGGTGTTACCGCCATCGCCAGGAGTTGGAACCAGCGTGTCTCAAAGAGGCGTCCGCGCCAGCGCAGCACCGCGCCGATGGTCGCGGTTGTGACCAGGACGATGCCGATGCCGACCATGATGCGGAAGGCGAAGAATACAATGGGGACATAGGGGCGGTCGTCACGCGGCACGGCCTTCAGCCCCGGGACCTCGCCGTTCCAGGAGTGCGTTAGATAAAGGCTGGCTATGTGCGGGATGTCGATCGCGAAGCGGTTCTCCTCGGCCTGCATGTCCGGCCATGCGAGCACCGTCATCGGCGCACCGCGCGTGGTGTCCCACAGGCCTTCCATCGCGGCGACCTTGGTCGGCTGATAGACGAGGGTGTTGCGGCCGTGGATGTCGCCCAACACGATCTGGAGCGGCGCCAGAACCAGAGCCATCCACATGGCCATGGAGAAGGCGATGGTCGAGGTTGTGCGATGCTGGCGGCGCCAAAGGTGGAAGGCTGAGACGCCGGCGACCACGAAAGAGCCGGTTAGGATGCTCGCGCAGACCATGTGCGCCAAGCGGTAGGGGAACGACGGGTTGAAGATCACCGTCCACCAGTCCACCACGTGATAGATACCATGTGCATCCGCGACCGCACCTGCCGGCGTCTGCATCCAGCTATTGGCGGCAATAATCCAAGTGGCGCTGAGCAGCGTGCCGACCGCGACCATGCAGCAGGAAAAAAAATGCATGCCCTTGCTGACACGGCCCTCGCCAAACAGAACGATGCCGATGAAGCCGGACTCGAGGAAGAAGGCCGTCAACGCCTCGTACATGAACAACGGTCCGAGCACATTGGCGACCGAGCGCGAGAAGCCGGCCCAGTTGGTGCCGATCTCGTAGCTGAGCACTATGCCAGTGACCACACCCATGCCGAAGCCGAGGGCGAAGATGCGGCTCCAGAACCGCATCAGGTCGCGGTAGACGAGCTTGCCTGTCCACCACCACAGGCCGCTGAGCCAGGCAACGAAGCATGCGATGCCAATAGTGAAGGTTGGCCAGAGAATGTGGAATCCGATGGTGAAGGCGAATTGCAGGCGCGCGAGTTCGACGGCGTCCATCGGCATCATACTCCTAGCCGAACCACGTGCTCGGCCGTCATCTCATGACCGTGCGATCGGACCAAGCGGATCTGGATGGCCTTTGAAGATGGCGTGAAGCTGCTCGGATCACGCAAATACAGTGGCACCAGTGGATTCGTCTCAGGATAATAGGCCGCGCAGCAGCCGTCCGGGAATGCGTAGGGGACGATCCTGAACTCTCGCACGGCACGCTTGATGCCGTCGGTCGACTGTGTCACGAGATCGACGCGATCATCAGCTTTCAGTCCGCGTTTATCCATCTCCCTTTGGTTGATAAACAGCACGTCGCGCTGTCCAAAAACGCCGCGATACCGATCGGACAGCGAGTATATCGTGGTGTTGTACTGGTCATGGCTGCGGACCGTAGTCAGCCACAGCCCATCCGCGTCGCCCGGGTCCGGATCTTCCCCAAGACCTTCAAACACCAGAAAATTGGCCCGGCCCGACGGCGTCATCCAGATGCGCTCGCGCGCTGTCGAGGCAAGATGAAATCCTCCGGGAACTCTCACACGAGCGTTGTAGGCCTGGAAAATCGGCAACACGTCCTCGATCGCGTCACGAATAAGATCATAGTCAGCGACTAACCCGTCCCAGTCCACGACCGACCGTGCCCCAAGTGTCGCTTTTGCCATTGCGGCGACAATGGCCGGTTCGCTCAACAGACGTTCGGATGCTGGCCGATTCTGGCCCGCCGACGCGTGCACCATCGACATGGAATCCTCGACGGTGATGGACTGGGGGCCTGTCGCCTGGTTGTCGACCTCGGTACGTCCCAGACAAGGAAGGATCAGCGCCTCGCGGCCGATAATCAAATGGCTGCGGTTGAGTTTGGTCGATATCTGGACCGTCAGATCAAGGCTGCGAATCGCGTTTTGTGTTTGCTGCCAATCCGGAACCGCGGCCGCGAAATTGCCTCCCATGGCGATGAAGACCTTCACTTCGCCGCGGACCATGGCTTCAAGGGCGGTGACGACATTGTGGCCGTGGGCACGGGGTGGTTTGAAGCCGAACCTGCGCTCCAATCGGTCAAGGAATTCATCCGAGGGAGTTTCCGTGATGCCAACCGTGCGGTCGCCCTGCACATTGGAGTGACCCCGCACGGGGCAGACGCCAGCGCCAGGCTTGCCGACATTGCCGCGCATGAGCGCCAGGTTGGCGATCTGCTGCACGTTCTGCGTGCCTCTGGAATGCTGGACAATGCCCATTCCATAGACGAGGATCGCCCTGTCGGCACGCATATAGACCTCGGCCGCCGCCGTAATATCGGCTTGGCTCAGTCCGGACATGCGTTCGATCGCGTCCCATGGCGTGGCACGAAGATCGGCAACAACTGCGTCAAGACCCTGGGTGTGGCCGTGGATGAAATCCCAGTCGAGCACGTGCGGCTTATCGGCGGCAACAGCGGATTCGTCCGCCTCGACAAGCACCTTCATCATTCCCTTCAGAACAGCGACATCTCCACCAACGCGGACCTGATAGAGCTTGGAGCTGATCGGTGTCGACGTCATCGTCACCATTTCGATCGGGTTTTGCGGTGCCTGAAAGCGCTCGAGAGCACGCTCGCGGAACGGGTTGAACGAGATGATCGCCGCACCGCGCCGTGATGCGTTATGAAGGCTGGTCATCATACGTGGACTATTGGTGCCTGGGTTCTGGCCAAATATGAAGATTGCATCCGCAAGGTCGAAATCCTCCAACAGGCACGTGCCTTTCCCAACGCCCAGAGATTTCGGCAAGCCTACGCTTGTCGATTCATGGCACATGTTGGAGCAGTCCGGAAAATTGTTGGTGCCAAACTCGCGCACAAAGAGCTGGTACAGGAATGCCGCCTCATTCGATGTCCTGCCCGATGTATAGAACTCGGCGGCGTTCGGGTCGGCAAGGCCGTTCAGATGGCGCCCAATCAAGGCAAAGGCATCATCCCAGTCGATCGGCAGGTAGCGATCGGAAGCGCGGTCATAAACCATCGGGTCGGTGATGCGGCCCTGCATTTCCAGGTCATAGTCGCTCCAGCCTTCGAGTTCGCTCACGGTGTGCGCTGCAAAGAATTCCGGCATGCAACGCCTCGCCGTAGCCTCCCAGGCGACTGCCTTCGCACCGTTTTCACAGAATTCAAAAGATGATGTGTGTTTGGGGTCGGGCCATGCGCAGCCTGGACAATCAAAGCCGGTCGGCTGGTTCATGCGCAGGAGCGTCGTCGAGCCACTGAGGGCGATGCCTTGCTCTGTCAGGGCTGTTCCGGTCGCTCGCAACGCGCCCCAGCCTCCGGCCGCGGATTTGTAGGGCCGAATCGACTTCCTGGGTGCCATGCGTTGAAATCCTCGAGATTGGGTGCGGAGTGTTGCGCTCGAGCGAAGAAATGTCTTTCGAAAACGCCGCCCCAATTCGAGTTTCGCCCGTTTCGCCGATGGCTTTGCTATTGGCTTCTCGGCGAAGTCAGTCACCAGCGTGTTAATCCTGGTCTCGCGAGCGGCGCCAGTTCGGTTAGCTGTTCTCGCCAAATCAAATAATGCGCCCAGCGGATAGCCTCCGGCAAAAATCCTCAACTATGGCTCTGCCCAAATAGGTTACCCAGCCATACCTACGGATGATTCATGCCAATAGAAAAATCTATGTATGCTTTTGTGAATTTCGGTGCGGCGGGTTTTGCTGGGGCGCTGATTTGTACAGCACTTAAGCTCAATACATGCCGAAACCTCTGGTCGCGAAATTCGCAAGGCCTATCGAGAAAATCATGAAGAAATCGTCAAATTACTGTTACTGTTGCGGAGGCCTAAACCCTCCGAAAACACATTACTATCTCGACAACTTCAAAAAACGCTTTTCTGCGATGCGTTGCAGGGATGGAGCAAGAGAATGGAATGCCTGAACTGCGCTTGTGAGGTGAAGATACCTCGCCAGTACTACTTCTGCTCCCTGGAATGTTTCGGCGAGACGACCCGCAATACCGACTGGAGGATGTTGAGCGATGGACTTCCGCCTAGTGGCCGTCCTGTTGGCAGCCAGTCCCGCACTGGCCGAGGTCCAAACGTCCCACGTCCCAGTTCGCCCTTCCGAGGGAACTACGGACAGGGGCACGAGAAGTGGCACAACATCTAGCTGGGCTTGCATAAAGAGTGCCGGAACACCCCTGCTCGCCGAACGAAGCCGCCCCACATTTGCGCGGCTGGGAACAACGTCCACGGTTCATACTTCCTGACAACGGAACTGATCTCGCTGTCGGAAGGATGGAAAGGGATGACGCAATGTTGCGTTGTAAACAGGAGCTACGACATGGATACACTTCAACGGTCGACATCAGTCGCAAAGGCCCTCGCAACCCGCCGCTTGGGCCGCACCGACATGCAGATTACCCGTGTCGGGTTCGGCGCCTGGGCGATCGGCGGAGCCGATTGGGCCGTTGGTTGGGGTGCACAGGACGATGGCGACTCGATCACTGCAATACGGCATGCGGTGGAACGCGGTATCAATTGGATCGACACGGCGGCTATTTACGGCCTCGGCCACTCGGAAGAGGTCGTGCGTCAAGCGCTCGCTGAGATCCCGGCCAATGAGCGGCCTTACGTTTTCAGCAAGTGCGGCCTCATCTGGGACGAAAACGATCGCCAAGCGCTCCCCAGCAAAGTCGGCGCGCCCGCAAGCATCCGCCGCGAGGTGGAAGCCTCGTTGAAGCGCCTCGGCGTTGAGCGCATCGATCTCTACCAAATGCACTGGCCGGCCGAGGATGGCACGCCGCTCGAAGTGTACTGGCAAACGCTCCTCGACCTGAAGAAGGAGGGCAAGGTATGTGCCGTCGGCCTTTCCAATCATAGTACCGCGCAGTTGGAAACGGCCGAAAGCCTGGGCCATGTCGACACGCTGCAGCCGCCGTTCTCCGCGATCCGCCGCGATGTCGCCAAGGCCGAACTGCCCTGGTGCCACGCTCATGAGACCGGCGTCATTGTCTATAGCCCCATGCAATCCGGCCTCCTCACCGGCCGCTTCACGACCGCACGCGCCCGGGCCCTGCCGAAAGACGACTGGCGATCCCGCAATGCGGAATTCTCCGGCGAAAAGCTCACCCGCAACCTGGAGTTCGCCGATGCCTTAAAACCGATCGCGGAGCGTCACAGCGCCAGCGTTGCCGCGGTTGCGATCGCCTGGACGCTGGCCTGGCCGGGGGTGACGGGTGCGATCGTCGGCGCCCGCAGCCCGGCTCAGGTGGACGGCTGGCTCGACGCCGCAAGCCTCGAATTGACCGGGCGGGATTTGGCTGAGATCGCTGCCGCCATCGAAGCGACCGGCGCCGGTTCGGGCCCGTTGCAGCCCGGAAAGTGATCGCACCGATGACGATCATCGAGGCACGTAGTCAGGCGCGGCTCCTCGGCTTGCCGGGGAGCCTGCGCCGAGGCTCTTACTCCCTTGCCGTCCTGCGAGGCCTCCAGCTCGCGTTGGGTCCGGCGGTTGATCTCCAGATCGGCGACCTGCGGCTGCCTCTTTACGACCAGGACGAAGATGGAGCATCGACACCGCAGACGGTGCAGGCGTTCAGGCAAGCTGTTGCGGAAAGCGACGGGATCGTAATCGCGACGCCGGAGTACAATCACGGCATTCCCGGCGTCCTCAAGAACGCGCTTGACTGGGCGTCGAGGCCTCTCGGTCGATCGGCGTTGACCGGCAAAGCGGTGCTCGTCATCTCCGTGTCGCCGGCCTTTACCGGCGGCGTTCGTGCTCAGGCACAGGCCAACGAGACGCTGCTCGCCATCCAGTCACGTCCCGTTCTCGGTCCGCAGGTCGTCATCGGTAACGTTGCCGACAAGATCAGAGATGGACGATTGGTCGATGAGCCCAGCCTGCGCTTCGCCTTATCGGCGATTGATCGCCTGATCGCCCTTTGTCCAGCTGTTCGTCAGGCCGAGTATGCGCACCCGTCGTCGAGCTGAGGTCGGGATATTATCCAAAGACACTGCGGTGAAAGGAGCCGTAGACTAACGCGCCGGATGGCGGCGACCTTATCAGGGCTCGTTTCGGCCATTGTCCGGATGCCGTAGGCAAGCACGTGATCTGCGTCCTCATAGAGGCGCGCATCGCAGCGGCGAAGGGGCTCCTTGTCCTCACCTGGCGACTCGTTCTGCACGTAGAACGTCATGCGGCCTGCTCCAGACGCGAGGGCAAGGCAAACTGAAACGTGGCGCCCGGCCCCTCATTGGGCGACGCCCAGATCGTTCCGCCGTGGCTCTCGACTATAGAGCGGCAGATCGACAGCCCCATGCCCATGCCGCTAGGCTTGGTGCTGTAGAACGCCTCGAAGATCCCCCTGACGCTTTGCGGATCAATGCCGACGCCCGTGTCCCGGATGGCTATCAGCACCTGCCCGGGGCCATGCCTTTGCGACCGTATGGCCAGCTCGCGCGGCCGGCTGTCGACCGAGGCCATGGCGTCCACTCCATTGACCAGCAGGTTGATGATCACCTGCTGCAGCTGGACCCTGTCACCGAGCACGGCTGGCAGCGTCGGAGCCAGTTCCAGGCGCAGCGACACCTGGTGTTTGAGCACCTCGTGCTGCACCAGCGGGATCACCTCGCTGATCGCGTCGTTGATGTTCAGCGCCGCCTTCTGTGTCTCGGTCTTCCTCGAAAGCGCGCGAAGTCGCTGGATGATCTCGCTTGCCCGCCTGCCATTGTTGATCATGGCATCAAGAGCCTCACGCACCTCGGCGAGGTCCGGCACCTCGCGGTCGAGCCACTGCAGGCAAACCTCACCGTTGGTGACGATGGCGGCGAGCGGCTGGTTGACTTCATGGGCGATCGAGGCGGTCAGCTCGCCCAGCGTTGTCACGCGCGCGACATGCACGAGATTTGCCTGCGTCTGACGCAGCGCTTCTTCGGCGCGCTTCTGCTCTGACAGAGAGGCGATCAACGCGCAGGCCAGAACAACGAACGTAACGCTGGCAACCGCCAGCGCTAGATTGGTTTGATCGAGATTTGCGTTTCCTTGGGCGTCGTGAACGGAGCCGTGAGCGGTAAAAATGGCCGCTTCCATAGCCGTGTAGTGCATGCCGGAAATGGCCAGGCCCATGACGATGGCGGCAACGAGTTTTTGTTCAGGAGCCGTGGTTCGGAATGCCAGCCATAGTGACACCGTCGCCGCGCCAATCGCTATGGCCAGGGAGAGCGCAACGAATAAGCGGTCGTAGCTGAGCTGGGCGGGCCCCCGCATCGCCGCCATGCCGACGTAATGCATAGCCGCAATGCCAAGTCCCATGCAGATGCCGCTGAGCATGAGGCGAAACGGCGATGCCCTTCGGCGACTGATGACGTAAAAACCGCCGCCGGTTACGAAGATCGCAACCGCGAGCGAAAGGGTGGTCAATCCGATGTCGTAGGACATCGGAGACGGCATGATGAAGGCGAGCATGGCGACGAAGTGCATTGACCATATTCCGCCCCCCATTGTGATCGCGGCCGCCACCAGCCACAGGTGACGCGCAAGTCCTCGCGTGGCCACCACGTGCCCACCGAGATCGAGGGCAGTGTAAGACGCGAAGACGGCGACCAGAATCGAAAAAGCGACGAGATACGGATTGTGTGTTCCGGTAACGATCATCGGGATCAGCCCAATTTTCAGATCCGAGTCCCTGGGCGACCTATCCGCCAATGTGCCGGTTGGGCCTACCACAATCCGATCCCAGAAGCCATCGGCTCGACCCAGGATACGAGCTGCGGTACGCACCGAGGTCAGCTGCGATTCCACGAAGGCTCGTATGCAGTGATGCCGATCCTGTGGAAGTATTTCCAGTATTGTTTACGGAAATCTATCTCGACCACTAGGCGCGTTTGGCAGGCCGGGTTGTGGCGGGGCTATGCGGCGATACACGAAGCTTTCAGCGGCTTTGTCGCTTTGGCTTCCCACCGAAACCGCAGTTGTGAGGGCATCGTCGATAAACTTTCCCATGCGAGCGTGGATCGGCGACTTGATGCAGGCCGGGTCTGTCGCGGCGGGATCGCCGGCAATCGCCATCGCCTGACATCGGCAACCACCCCAGTCGATCTCGCGCCGTTCGCAGCCACGACACGGCTCCTGCATCCAATCCGTTCCACGGAAAGCGTTGAACGACGGTGAATCGGCCCAGATCTCGGCCAGCGTGCGTGGCCCGAAACGCTCGAAGCGTAATGAGGGGATCGTCTGCGCGGCGTGGCAAGGCAACACAGTGCCGTCGGGTGCGACCATGAAAGCGTCATGCGCCCAACCGCCCATGCAGGGCTTGGGATAGATCGCGAAATAATCCGGCGTGACGAAATCGATGTTCATGATCCCACGCAGCCGCTCCTGGGCGGCTTCGACAATTTCCACTTGCCGCTCGACGGAAGCGCGGCTCGGCATCAACGCATCGCGATTGACGAGCGCCCAGCCTGCATACTGTACGTTGGCTATCTCCAGCCGCTCGGCGCCAAGCGAGAGCGCAAGCTCGATGAATTCCGGCACTTCCTCGATATTGTGGCGGTGGATCGGCGCGTTAATGGTGAGCGGCAAGCCAGCCGCCCGCACGCGCCTCGCCGTCTCCCGCTTCTTCTCAAAGCCGCCGCGATAGTGTCCGATCAGCTCGGCCGTCGCCGATCGTGCGCCCTGGAAACTCACCTGGATATGATCGAGACCGGCCTCGGCCAAGGCTTCGATGCGGCCTTCGGCGATGCCGACGCCGGCGGTGATGAGATTGGTATAGACGCCGCGTTCGGAAAGGCCGGCAACCAATTGCTCGAGGTCGCGGCGGAGCGTCGGCTCGCCGCCCGAAAGATGGACCTGGAGAACGCCGAGGTCCGCGGCTTGCCGGAACAGATCGAGCCAGGTTTGCATATCGAGTTCGCGATTGGCCTTTAGGAGTTCGGTTGGATTGGAACAATAAGGACATTGCAGCGGGCAGCGGTGGGTCAGTTCCGCCAGCATGGCGATAGGTGGGATATGGGACCCGTTCATAGCGACACCAACAATTTGTCGCTCCACTCCTGGAGGAAAGCGGTGACGTCGCCGGCCACTTCTCCCTCCGGTGCGTCATATGCCACTGCGAGATCGGCGATGATCTGGCCAACGGGGGAGCGTCCGTCGCAACGGCGCAGGATGTCGAGGCTGATGTCGTTCGGCCAGAAAATTTGCTCCGGTGAAAGTACGGCAATAGCCTGTCGCACGGGATCGAGCCGGATGCGCACATGTTTTGGCAGCGACGGCACCGACCGCAGCGAGACCATTGCTCTTTCGCGCGGCGCCGTCATTATGCTTCCTGCGGCCGGAAAGCGCCGGGCGGGATGTTCTTCTCCTCGCCATAGGCATGCTGAAGCGCCGGTACGCGCTCGCCTATAATCGCTGGTGAGATCAGTTCCGTCAGGGACGAGGCGACCGCCAGCCTCCCGCTTTCCACGGCATCCGCATCAAGACCGAGCGAGGCTGCGAGATGCAGCCAGCGTGCCACGCCGCCGCTCCGGCCATCCTCGCCGTCATGGTCCTCTATGCGCTTGCGCCACGCCGCCCGAAAGGTCGGATCCTTGGCGCGCGCGAGGATCGTGGCGTCCTTGCGGGGAATGACCGCCTGGTAGCAGTAACGGTTCAACGCCCAGGCCTGCATCTCGATCTTCGATAGGGAGCCCGCGGTCATCCTGTGGTGGAAGAGGTGGCGATTGTGACAGCGCTCGGCGCCTACCTGCCGGAGCACCGCTTCCAGTCCCGTTGCGGACAATCCGCTTCTGGCCGCGTCATGGAAACCGCTCACAATTCTATCTCCATGCCGTCATCTGCGACTTCCCAGCCCGACGCCCTGACTACCGCATGTTCGGACGAGTTTTCGTCGAGAACCGGATTGGTGTTGTTGATGTGGACAAAGATGCGGCGTCCGATCTCCGCGCCGGCCAGCCTGGCGATCGACCCTGTCTCTCCCGACATTGCGAGATGTCCCATGCGCGCGCCGGTCTTCTCTCCGACGCCGGCTGCGATCATCTCGTCGTCGGTGTAGACCGTGCCATCGAACAACAGGCAGGCCGCGCCGTCCAGACGCGAGCGCAAAACCGCATCGATGCGCGCGCAGCCGGGAATATAGAAGACCGAGCCGCCGCCATTGTCGCTGGTGATGCGCACCCCGATCGTATCGCCCTTGTCGGAACTGAAATCGGCTTCGGGCAGGGCGGAATCCTCCAGATAGAGCGCCACCTTTCCAGGAACTGCGAAGCTCTCGATCGTCACGCCAGTTTTCCGGCCGTTCGCATCGCAAATCTTCAGTTCACCTTCCGGCGGGAGCACGCGCCGCGGCACGATTGCCGGATCGAGCACGTTGAAAATTGAATTCGCCTCGAGTACTGCCAGAACCTGCGTCGCTGCATAGATGGCGAAAGGCTGGCGCTCGCGCAGGGTGAGCAGGCCGGCGACGTGATCGACATCGCCATTGGTAAGCACCACCGCTCGGATCGGCGTCGAGCGCGGCGGCGCGGCGGCGCTGGGCTCCAATTCGGACGTTTGCGCGATCTGTTGGCGGATGTCGGGGGAGGCGTTGAAGAGAACCCAGTCGCGACCGTCGGCGGATGCAGCGAGGCTCGATTGCGTCTGCTGGGAGATGCCCGCTGCCCCGGCACGGGCCGCACGGCTCAGCCGGTAATTGCAGTTCCACTGCGGAAAACCGCCGCCTGCGGCCGATCCGACGATCTTCAGGCCCACGGTGGTTTCCACTTCGCGGCGTTCTCCATCGCCCCCAGAAATCGCAACCGTGGAAGCGTCACGGCCGACATCGTACGCGTCCAGGCTTGTCATGGGTTTACCCGATGGGAAGGTGCGTGCCCCTGACCCGGGGACACGCACCTCTGCTGCCTATTTCTTGGGAGTCATTCTTGCAGGCAGATACCGCGATATTTCCAGGCTTGCGGGGACCTGGCACATGCTCGGTTTGGTCCAGCTCTTCTTCATTTGTTTTCTCCTGTTGCGCCGGTCCGAAAGGACCGATCCGGTCGCTGATCAGCCATTGCGAGGCATCGGTGTGCAATGGCTCGTCCATCACTTTGAAAATGGACAAATGAAACAAAACGTCCTGAAAAACTCGAAACCGAATCCGGCAGCATCGTCCGATGCTGCTATTGCGGATCGTTGCAGCCGGATTCTTGTTCGATCGCCTGTTGCGTCAGTTGTTGGACGCGGTCGGGGAACCGTTCGACGACACCCGCCATACGGTGTCTCCCAGGTCGTCTGCTACCAACAGTGCGCCGGATCGATCGACCGCCAAACCAACAGGCCGTCCGCGCGCCTGATTGCTCGCATCGAGGAAGCCGGTGACGACGTCCTGCGCCGGGCCGCTGGGCCGTCCGCCGCTAAACGGCACGAAAACCACCTTGTAGCCATTGAGGGGGGTTCGATCCCAGCTTCCATGTTCGCTTACGAAGGCACCGCCGTGGTAGCTTGGGGGAAGATTGGTGCCTGCATACATCGCCACACCCAATGGCGCCACGTGAGAGCTCAAGGCGTAGTCCGGCGGGATCGCCGTGGCCACCAGGTCCGGTCGCTGCGGTTGGACCCGCGGGTCGAGGTGCTGGCCGTAATAGCTATAGGGCCAGCCGTAGAAAGCTCCGTCCCGAACCGAGGTCAGATAATCCGGAACCAGGTCGGGACCGATCTCGTCGCGCTCGTTGACGACGGCCCAGAGCTTGCCGGTCACAGGCTCCCAGGCAAGCCCTGTCGGATTGCGCAGGCCGCTGGCGAAGATACGATGGGCGCCCGATGCCCGGTCGACCTCCCAGATCGCAGCTCGTTCATATTCGGCCCCAATTCCGTTCTCGGTGATGTTGCTGTTTGATCCGACCCCCACATAGAGCTTGGAGCCATCCGGGCTGGCCACCATACTTTTTGTCCAATGATGATCGATGGGTCCACCTGGCAGGTCGGTTAGCTTGGTGCCGGGGGCACTGATGCTGGTTTGCCCGTCCTGATAGGGATAGCGGACGATTCCATCGGTGTTGGCAACGTAGAGATCATGGCCAACCAATGCGACGCCAAAGGGTGAATTGAGGCGGTCTAGGAAAACGGTTCGCAGCTCGGGAACGCCGTCGCCATTGGTATCGCGGAGCAGCGTGATGCGATTTCCGCCCTCGGCGGTTGCGCCAGCGTACCAGGTGACCCAGCTTTGAACTATGTCCTTGGGGCGGTAGATCGGCGCTTTCGGACCATTGCTTTCAACCACCAACACGTCCCCGTTGGGAAGGGTGTAGAGGGATCTTGGATGCTCAAAGCCGGTGGCGAAAGCATGGACCTGCAATCCCGCCGGCACCGTCGGAGTTTCCTGTCCCCATGCGACGACTTTCGCGACCTTTATCGGCGGTACCAAAAACTGCTGCAGCGCGGGCAGCGGGGGATTGGCACCGACCTGTTTGCTGGGGTCGCCGCCACCATTGTCACAGCCGGCGAGACCCAGCCCGGCAACAGCGACAACGAGAGAGGCCAGACGAGGCCGCTTCATCGAATGTGCAATTTTGACAGCGTGCATTATATGCTTGCTCCAATGCGATAGCGATATACCGAGCCGACCCAGGCACCGATCAACAGGATGATTATGGTGAGGGCGGAAAGCGTCAGGCCCGTTGGCACAACTGCCGTGTAGCCGTCGCGGCTGTGGACGAAGGCATTTATCAGCGAGAGCAGAACGGCGAGCGCGTAGCCAACCGCGTAAGGCAAGGCAAGCGTACGGCCTCGCTTGCCGCGGACAAAGTCGATTACGAAAGCTATGACCGCAAAGCCTGCCAGGATGAGGCCGGCCGTTATCAGCCAGATGGAGAACGTCTCCCACGTCACGGCTACGGTCTGCCAATAGACGATATCGGTGACCAAAGCGCCCGCGAAGCAAGCGATGGAAAACGCCACCAATAGCGGAAGAATTGCTTGTCTTCCGACGGTCAAGTCCATCCGGTCGGGTGAAGTGCTGGTGCTATCGGTTGTCATTGTAGTGCCATCCGGTTACCCAAGTTACACCCCGAACGTAACCGCAGGTCGATGAGCCGGACTATTAAACGAAGGCTTATCTATCTGTTACGTCCGGTTGAGAAGGGAATACTTAGGTTTAGGGTCGGTCGCCTAACGGCAAGAATGACGCAAGAGCAGCAATCCTCGGCAAGCGGTGCCTTGCCTTGATGAATTACAATTCATCGACGCGCGGTCGCCATAGCTCCACACAATAACGGCTGGTCAACGTCTTGCTGACCGATGATGTCCCGTTCCGATGTCCCGTTTGCGGTGCTTTATCGTCGCTGTGTTCGAATGGAGGAGACGCGATGACCGTGCCAACCGACGTCGACAATGATCTTGGCCTGACATCACGCCGGCGGTTTCTGCGCGAAGGTGGTGCGTTGCTGGGCGGAGCCGTCGTCGCGGGCAGCCTCGCGGGCAACGAAGCGCTGGCCGCAAGCGATAGTGCTGACAATCTGCCGCCCAACATTCCGGAATGGATGAAGACGCCCGGCGACCCGATGGGAAGCCAGCCCTATGGAACGCCTTCGCCGTTCGAGAAGGGCGTTATCAAGAATATCCCGAAGAATCTGCCGCAATATCTGTCCGCATCGGGACGGACGCCGCTGCAGGATCTCGATGGCATCATCACGCCAAACGGACTGTTCTACGAACGCCATCATAGCGGGGTGCCCACGATTGATCCGGCGCAGCATCGACTGATGCTGCATGGCTTGGTGGACAAGCCTCTGATCTTCACCATGGATGACATCCGGCGCTTCCCTTCGGAATCGCATATCTATTTTCTCGAATGCTCCGGCAATCCCTCCTACAAGAAACCCTACGGCAAGACGGCATCCGACCTTGTCGGTCTCGTGAGTTGCGCCGAATGGACCGGAGTCAGCCTGAAGGTCGTTCTGCAGGAAGCAGGACTGCAGCCAGGCGCGAAATGGGTCGTTGCTGAAGGCGCGGATGCAGCAGCGATGACACGCAGCATTCCGATCGAAAAATGTCTCGACGACGCGATGCTGATCTACAGCCAGAACGGCGAGCGCCTACGCCCGCAGCAAGGCTATCCGCTGCGGCTTCTGCTGCCGGGTTTTGAGGGCAACATGAGCATAAAGTGGCTGCGCCGTCTGCACGTCACTGCGGAACCGACTTACTCACGCGAAGAAACATCCAAATACACCGACCTGATGCCAGACGGATCGGCACGTGACTTCACGTTCTACATGGAAGCCAAGTCCATCATCACGCGGCCCTCGGGTGGCCAACGGCTGAGCGCACCGGGTTTTCACGAGATCAGCGGTATCGCCTGGAGCGGACATGGCAAGGTCAAGCGGGTAGAGGTTTCGGTCGATGACGGCAAGAGCTGGCAAGACGCCCAGCTGCAGGAGCCGGTGCTGACGCGGGCGCTGACGCGCTTCAGGCTTCCCTGGCAATGGGGCGGTGGACCGGCCGTGATTCAAAGCCGAGCAACAGACGAGACGGGTTACGTCCAGCCGACATTGGCCGAGCTTCTCGCCGTGCGTGGCGACAATTATTATTACCACAACAACGCCATTTGGCCGTGGCGCATCGCAGCGGATGGCGAGGTGTCCAATGGCAACGCGTGAGTTTTGTATCGCGGTGCTCGCCGTGCTTGGGCTGGCATTCGTTGTGCGCGCTCAGGCGCAAGGCCCCTACGGCATCGGTCGATCAGCAACGTCGGCTGAGATTGCGGGCTGGAACATCGATATCGATCGCGACGGCAAAAACCTTCCGCCGGGAAGTGGCAGTGTCAGTCAAGGCCGTATGGTGTTCGATCAGCAATGCGCGTCCTGTCATGGCGCGAAGGGCGAGGGCGGGCTTGGCGACAAATTGGTCGGCGGGAAAGGCACGCTGGCGACGCCAAATCCGGTCAAAACCGTTGGCAGCTATTGGCCGTACGCCCCGACATTGTTCGACTACATCCGCCGCGCGATGCCGCTGACGGCGCCGCAATCGCTGAGCGACGAGGATGTCTACGCGGTCTCCGCCTACATCCTCAATCTGAACGGACTGCTTCCGGCGGATGCAACGCTCGACGCCAAGACACTGAGCGCGATCGAGATGCCGAACCGGAGCATGTTCGTCGGCGATCCCCGTCCCGACGTGCCGTGACGTGTCTCGCACGAAGCGTAACCGTCATGGCCACGTATGATTAGGGAGGTTCACCACGATTGGCGTTGGGGTGCTCCTGACGACCACCCAGTGAAAAGGCTCCGAATCCGATGGATTGATCTCCATGTGTGGCAGGAATGCAGGCACATGAATGAAATCGCCGGCTTTCGCGCTCGCGGCGTATTCTCCCCTCACGCCCCAGCGGACTTTGCAGGTGCCCGATAAGACATAGGCAATCGTCTGCTGCTCTCCATGATGGTGGATGCCTGTACTGGCTCCAGGCATGACCTCGAACAGCCCGCCCCATATCGCCGATTCGATGCCGAGCTGCGGCGCGACCGCGGCCAGGCGAACGGAGCCAGGCGTCTGTGCCGTGCCCGCGTCGAAAGTGGTCGGGCTGATAATACGAATTGAGGGATATTCCGTCACCATGTCTATGGATGGCTCCTTGTCGGTGGTGAAAGGCGGCCTCAGTTCGAGGCATGGTTGCCGCTGGATTCAGCAGCGGGCCTCGCGGCGCGCTGCCATCCATCAATCGCGTTGAGCGCAGGCATACAGCTTTGCTCGCAGCCATCTTCCTGTGATCCTATCAAAGCTGTTTTGCTTGTCCGAAATTGCTGGCTCTGCTTTTCGCTTGCGCCTTTTGCGATAGCAGCGTGCAGCGGCGCGTTCGAAGCGATATCGCAGCGCGGCTGCGGTACCTTCCTCGGCGCTTGTGAAGAGCGCGCTCTCATCGTTCCTCAAAGGCCTCACCGACGGATACGCAAAGCTCCAGTCCGACGAAAGTTTCCTGAAATCAACGCAAGACCGGGCCATATCGCGCAAAAATGCGCGATTTCATTTTCGGTCAAACGGGTACGTCCTCATCCGCATCCAGTCGGAGACACTGCCATGGAAAGAGAACTCACTCCTCGCTCATCCATATCCCGGCGGCGGTTTCTTGGGACAGCCGGGGTTACGACCATGGTGCTGGCTTCGCCGCCAGCATTTGCCGAGGCGACCGCAGAACCCTCATCGTTGCCGAAAGAGAATGTCAGATTGAGCGTCAACGGGCGGCAGCACGCCCTCGATCTCGACCCCCGCACGACGTTGCTCGATACGCTGCGCGAGCACCTCGCCTTGACCGGCACGAAGAAAGGCTGCGACCAAGGACAGTGCGGCGCCTGCACGATAATCGTCAACGGACAGCGCATCAACAGCTGCCTGACGCTTGCGGTTATGCACGACGGCGATGAGATCACCACCATCGAGGGTCTGGTAGAGGACGGCGATCTCCATCCGATGCAGGCCGCCTTTGTGCGCCATGATGGATTGCAATGCGGATACTGTACGCCCGGTCAGATTTGCTCGGCCGTCGCGTTGCTGGCCGAACACAGGGCGGGCTGGCCAAGCCATGTGACAGCGGATGGCGCGACCCGGCCAGCGCTGTCGGATGCCGAGATCGCCGAGCGGATGAGCGGCAATATCTGCCGGTGCTCAGCCTATCCCAACATTGTTGCAGCAATCCGCGACGTGAACGAGGGAGGCCGCGGATGAAGCCGTTCCGCTACGAACGGGCAAGCGGGGTCGCTTCCGCCTGTGCCACTGCAGCCGCACCGGGAGCCAAGTTTATCGCCGGTGGCACCAACCTCATCGATCTCATGAAGCTGCAGATTGAGACGCCTGAACTGCTGGTCGACATCGGTCTGCTGCCGCTCGCCGACATCATCGAAAGCACGGGGGAGGGTGGCCTGCGCATCGGCGCGGGGGTCACGAACAGCGCGCTTGCCGCCGACATGCGCGTCCGCCGCCTCTATCCGCTGCTGTCGCAGGCGATCCTGGCGGGCGCCTCGACGCAGCTTCGCAACAAGGCCACGACCGGTGGGAATCTGCTCCAGCGTACGCGATGCCCCTACTTCTATGACACCACTAAACCGTGCAACAAACGTGTGCCGGGGTCCGGATGTGCGGCGCTGCACGGCATCAACCGGATGAACGCCGTGATGGGCGTGAGCGACGACTGCATCGCCGCGCATCCGTCAGATATGGCGGTCGCCATGACGGCACTCGATGCGCGGGTGGAGACCGTCGCTGCTGATGGCGCAATTCGGACCATCCCGATCGACGCGCTCTATCGAGCGCCCGGCAGCACGCCCCATATTGAAACGGTTCTGGCACCGGGTGAGATGATCCGGTCGGTGCTCCTGCCGCCGCCGCCGAAGGGTCGTCAAGTCTATCGCAAGGTCCGCGATCGCGCCTCCTTCGCGTTCGCGCTCGTTTCGGTCGCTGTCGTCGTAGAGCGCGAGGGTGACAGGGTGCGCGCCGCGCGCGTCGCGTTCGGCGGCCTGTCCTACAAGCCATGGCGATCGGCGGAAGCCGAAGCCTCGCTGGACGGCGCCTCGGCGACTCGAGCGTCTTTTGATGCCGCCGGCATAGCCGCGCTCAAAAATGCGCGTGGCTATGGCCACAACGACTTCAAGATCCCGCTCGCACGCCGAACGCTGCGGGCCACACTGGCCGACGCTGTCGGCGCCTGAGGAGAAGCGAGCATGGCCGAAAGCAAGCACGCCGACGTAATCGGGCTTCCTCTCGATCGCATCGATGGGCGACTGAAGGTAACTGGCCGGGCCATCTATGCCTTTGAGTACGCGGCGCAAGGAAGCGCCGCCTACGGCGTGATCGTGAGCGCATCGATCGGCAAGGGCCGCATCGCGGGAATCGATGCGCGCGATGCACAACGCTTGCCGGGCGTGCTGCTCGTGCTCACCAAGGACAATGCGCCGGCCCAGGCGCCCTGGGGTCCGGTCGATCTGCCGGACCGCTTTGCGCGGGCAGAGCCCGCGCTCAACACCGACGAGGTGCTCTATTTCGGCTTTCCTGTCGCCTTCGTGGTCGCCGAAACGTTCGAGCAGGCCAGCGCGGCCGCCGCGATGGTCCGCATCCGGTACAATCCAATACCGGGTGACTATGACCTGCATGCCGCGGGTCCTGCCGCCGAAAACCCCGGCCGGATCGACGGCAATGCTCCCGCCGACAGTGCCACGGGTGATTTCGAATCCGCCTTTGCCAACGCACAGGTGCGGATCGACGCAAAGTACACAACGCCCTATCAGCATCAGGCTCCGATGGAGCCACATGCGACAATGGCGGCATGGGAGGGCGAGATGTTGACGGTGCACACCTCCGCGCAGTTGACGGCGAGTCCGCAGGAAGGTCTCGCCCGAACGTTCAACATCCCCAAGGAGGATGTCCGTATCATCACCCGTTATGTCGGCGGCGGTTTCGGCAGCAAGTTACCGTACTATGTGGACGCGACCCTCGCCGCGATCGGCGCCCGCACGCTTGGTCGACCGGTGAAGGTGGCAATGACACGCCCGCAGCTCTTCCATACCACGACACACCGCACGGCATCCGAGCAGCACATACGACTGGGCGCGGACCGCGATGGCCGGCTGACCGCGTACGGCCAGGAAGCACTGGTACATTGCGCGCGCTTCGACCAGTTCACCGAGCCGGTCGTCGACGCGGCCCGCAGGCTTTATGCCGCGCCCAACCGGCTGACCCGGCATCGCCGCGCAAAGCTCGATCTGCCGCGTTCGGATTCGATGCGCGCCCCGGGCGAGGCGATCGGCCTGCTGGGGCTCGAATGCGCGATGGACGAGCTGGCGGACGCCCTCGGCCTCGATCCGGTCGAGTTGCGCTTGCGCAATGACACACAGAGCGATCCTGAGCAGGATCGGCCGTTCGCCTCGCGCCATCTCGCAGAGGCGTTGCGTGAGGGCGCTGCCCGCTTCGGCTGGGACAAGCGCGTCGCAAAGCCGGCCAGCGTTCGCGACGGGCCCTGGTTTGTCGGCCTCGGCGTCGCCTCGGCGATCCGCGGCGACGTGCTGCAGAGCGCGACGGCGCGGGCGCGGCTGGAGAGCGACGGCCGGCTGACCATCGAGCTGGCGATGACTGACATCGGCACCGGCTCCTACACGATCCTGACGCAGATTGCCGCCGACACGATGGATATGCCGGTCGACCGTGTTGCGGTTCGCCTTGGTGACACTCGCTTTCCGCCCACCGCCGGCTCGGGCGGCTCTTTTGGGGCGGCGACGTCCGGTTCCGCGGTTCTTGCGGCCTGCCGCAAACTCAAGGCCGGGCGCGCCTCCGGAACGACGGAAGCCTTGGGGTCGGTCACGCCCGCCGATCTCGACGAGGCGTATTCGCACGCCGGCTTCGGCGCGCATTTCGCGGAAGTCGGCGTCGATCGGGACACCGGTGAGGTGCGCGTCCGACGCATGCTCGGCGTGTTCGCGGCCGGCCGCATCCTCAATGCAAAGACCGCCCGCTCGCAGATGATCGGCGGCATGACCTGGGGCATCGGCTCGGCGCTGCTCGAGGAAAACCATGTCGACTTGCGCTTCGGCTCCTTCATCAACCAAGACCTGGCCAACTACCATGTCGCGGTAAACGCCGATGTCGGCGCGATGGACGTGGTGTTTCTGGATGAGGCCGATCCGCACGGCAGTCCCCTCGGCAGCAAGGGCGTCGGCGAACTGGGCATTTGCGGCGCCGGAGCCGCGATCATGAACGCCATTCATAACGCTACCGGCGCACGTATCCGCGACTTTCCCGCCACCTCGGACAAGTTGCTGGCCACACTCGAAAAGCTTGACCCCTAGCTTTACAAGGCAAAGTCCTCTTCAAACGTCTGGTCTCGGCTGCTTGCGCAGTTGCCGGGTGGCGGCACGGCAGTGAGCGCCGGCCTGGATGTGGCGCTGGAACCGTTACCTTTTCTGTGTTGATCGCTGGTGCCGGCCGCTTTCGGGTGGTGTCGCGATGCGACACGTCTCACCCCGCTCTCATTCCAACATGTCGATCGAGTCACACCCGGTCGATACCACAGGGATCCGGTCCCCACTGGTCTGTGGAGCCCGGATCCGAAAGGCTCAGTGTCGCGAGCAGTAGTGACGATGTCCGTCATATCCAAGATATGTCCCGGTGGCGGGATTGTACGAATGGTACCGCGCCTCGCAGGAAGTGACATTAGCGTCGTCATTTGCGGCATAGTTCCCATAGTAAGGATAGTAGTCAGGACCCCAATCGTCCCACCACCCCCCAACGCCGCCATAACCGCGACCGAAGCCACGATCGCCGAAGCCATGATCGCCACCGCCGAAGCCGCCGCCGTGGCCACCACCACCGCCGCGGGCCATCGATTCTGACACCGAACCAATCGCCAGCACTGCGCCCAAAGCGATCGTCGTTAAGATTAATGTTGATTTTCGCATAATAAACTCCATCAAGGTTGGCTTTTTCAAAGTGTATGAAAAGCCCGCCTTTGATATATTTCGAGCAAATCTATTCAGCGATGGAACGAAAGTATTTAATCGGCATAAATTTTGATACTTTAAGTTATACCTCCGTCTTAATGGGCGCGTAATCTTACGGAGATGGAAAGGATGGGCAAGAATCATTCTTGGGGTAGCCGCGGCAACGACACTTGGCAGATACCAATATTCCGCCGCGGCGGGCGCCGATGTAGAGGACCGAAGCCGAAGTTGCCACGAATAGGTTGGCTTTCGCGACGCCGAGGACGACGAACGCTCCTCAATCGCCGCGAATTTCCTGAAGTGCCATGCCGAGCGCGGGCCGGCCTGTTACATTTGCCACGCTGCTGTTCCTCAATCCAAAACTGGCGTCGTCAGGCTGAGGGGCAGAATGCGCCGATGGCCTTGGCTGGTGTTTCGCTTCCGTCGCGGACGGACGCCGGTTAGTGTGCCCCTTCTCCGGGCTTTACCTCTGCCGTGCTCAGTGCGTCGAATGCGTCCGCCGAGATGCCCCGAGAATGGTGAAGGAACGCCGCGAGCGCCCAGATGCTTTGATCCGGAATCTGATCGCCCCAGGCAGGCATTGCTGTTCCGGGAATGCCATTCTTGATCTTCGGGAAGACCTCGGCGGGATCGTTCCGCCGGCCGGCGAGCAACAAGTTCGGAGGCGCCGGGGTCATCCCCTGGACGGTCGCGGCAAGGCCTGGAGCCCCATGGCATTGGACGCAGTTCTCCCGAAACAGGTG
Source organism: Mesorhizobium sp. M0244 (assembly GCF_040321795.1). Classification (NCBI taxonomy): domain Bacteria; kingdom Pseudomonadati; phylum Pseudomonadota; class Alphaproteobacteria; order Hyphomicrobiales; family Phyllobacteriaceae; genus Mesorhizobium; species Mesorhizobium sp. M0244. Next base: position 29,312 of record NZ_JAMYSE010000014.1, read on the forward strand.
CGCTCCAGCCTGCTCCGCCGCCGGCGTCTCGATATTTGCAGGGACCTCCACCCGTGCGGCGGCTGTAGCAGCGACGGTGCATGGCATTGCCGTTTGCGGGGCGCAGGCGGCGCTCATGGCGATCGGCACCAGCGGGGAAGCGTCAGACCCGCTCATGTAAAGGAAAAGCAGGCTTCCAGCAGGAATCGCAACGACAGCGATGCCGAGCGCCTGGGTCAAACGAGCCAACATCTGGAACTCCTCAACTTGATGTCTTGTGGCGGCATCTGTCGGCCTCGGCACCGGCAGTCATGAGCGAGACGGCATTCATTCGCCGGGGGTTTCAATGGGCATCACCCGCCTACCGCGCATGCCGCCCAGGAACCTGCCCAGCCGATCAAGATAGAGGTAGACCACCGGCGTCGTATAAAGCGTCAGCACTTGCGAGAGCACCAACCCGCCGACGATGGTGTAGCCGAGCGGCTGGCGGATTTCCGATCCGGCGCCGGTGCCCAGCATCATCGGCACGCCGCCTAGAATCGCCGCCATGGTGGTCATCAGGATCGGCCTGAAACGTATGGTGCAAGCCCGGTAGATCGACTCCTGTGGACTCAGATCTTCGTTCCTCTCGACCTCGAGCGCAAAGTCGACGAGCATGATGCCGTTCTTCTTGACGATGCCGATCAGCAGGATAACGCCGATCATCGCTATCACGCTGAAGTCCATATGGACCGCCATCAGCAACAACAAGGCGCCGATGGCGGCCGAAGGCAGCGTCGAAAGAATGGTAATCGGATGGATTATACTCTCGTACAACACTCCGAGGATGATGTAGATCACCACCAGCGCCACCCCGATCAGGATTGGTGTGCCTGACAGCGCCGACTGAAAGGCCTGCGCGTTGCCCTGGAAGCTGGTTGCAAGCGAAGCGGGCTTTCCGGCATCGCGTTCGAACTGCTGGATAGCGGCGACCGCATTTCCGAGCGCCACGCCCGGTTTCAGATTGAAGGAGATCGTGACCGCCGGGAACATGCCTTGATGATTGATCACGATCGGCGCAGCCTTGGTCACGCTGGTCACCAGGGCGCTTAACGGCACCTGCTGCCCTGACGAGGAATTCAGATAGATATCCTTCAGCGCTTCGGGACCGTACTGGAATTCCGGGCTGACCTCGAGAACGACGTGATACTGGTTGAGCTGAGTGAACATTGTGGAGACGATGCGCTGGCCGAAGGCATCGTCGAGCGTGTTGTCGATCGTCGACGGGAGGATTCCGAAACTCGACGCGACTTCGCGATTGACGGTCACATCGAGCAGTGGTCCTGCATTCTCCTGGTCGGTGGCCACGTCGATGATTCCCGGCAGACCTTTAAGCTTATCGAGGAAGATCGGCGCCCAATGGTTGAGCTCGTTGGAATCGGCATCGGCCAGAGTGTATTGATACTGCGTCTTCGAAACTCGACCGCCGACGGTGATGTCCTGCGCCGCCTGCATGTAAAGCGCTATGCCTTGGGTCTTGGAGAGTTGGGAAGATAGCCGGTTGATCACCTGATCGGCGCTGACGTCACGTTGGTTGTTGGGCTTCAAGGCAATGTACATCGTCCCTTGATTGAGCGTACTTCCGCCGACTGCTCCTATCGAGGCTCCGACCGAGGCTACCGCCGGATCCTTCAGCACGGTGTCGATTATCGCCTGCTGGCGCTGGGCCATAGCCGGGAACGAGATATCCTGATCGGCCTCGGTGACGCCGATAATCAGACCGGTGTCTTGTTGCGGGAAAAAGCCCTTCGGGATGACAACGTAGAGATAGCCGGTGACGGCAATCGTTCCGAGCATGACGAGCAGCGTAACGAAAGTGTGCCGCAGGACGATCTTCAAGCCCCGTTCATATAATCCAAGCAGCGCGTCGAAGCCGCTTTCGCAAATATAATACAGCCGCCCGTGCCTGACGTTGGCCTCATTCTTGAGCAGACGCGCGCACATCATTGGCGTCAGCGTGAGCGAGATCACCAGCGATAGGATCAGTGAAACGCTCACCGTCACGGCGAATTCCTGGAAGAGTTCGCCGACATAGCCACCCATCAGGAACAGTGGAATGAATACAGCGATCAGCGAAAGCGTAATCGAAACGATGGTGAAGCCGATTTCGCTCGAGCCCTTTAGTGCAGCCTCCATCGGGGTGAGGCCCTCTTCGACGTGGCGGACGATGTTCTCGATCACGACGACTGCATCGTCGACGACGAAGCCGACCGCGATCGACAAGGCCATGAGCGACAGATTGTCGAGGCTGTAACCAAACACATAGAGCACGGCAAAGGTGCCGACGAGCGAAAGGGGCACGGTTATTGCGGGAATGACTGTTGCCCAGAAATTACGCAGGAACAGGAATATCACCATCACCACCAGGGCAACGGTCAGCATCAAGGTGAACTGCACGTCCGAGACCGAGGCACGGATGGTTTGTGTGCGGTCTGAAACGACCGAGACCTTGATGCCGGGCGGGATCGACGCCTGGAGTTGGGGCAACAGAGCCTGAATGCGGCCGACCGTCTCGATCACATTGGCACCGGGCAGGCGCCGGATAGCCATCAAGATGGCGGGTTTCTTGCCGAACCAACCTGCCACAAAGTGGTTCTCCGGCCCGTCGATCGCGGTGCCGATGTCACGGATGCGCACAGGGGAGCCATTGCGATAGGCAATTATGATATCATTGTAAGGGCCAGGTTTGAGCAACTGGTCGTTGGTGTTGAGCGTGAAGGTTTGACGCGGGCTGTTGAGCGTTCCCTTTGCAATATCGACATTGGCCTCGCCGAGCACGTTGCGGACATCTTCAAGCCCGATGCCGCGGGCCGCGGCCGCTTGCGGATTGATCTGCACGCGGATCGCCGGCTTCTGCTGGCCGCCAAGGCCGACAAGACCCACGCCGGAGATTTGCGAGATCTTCGGCAGCAGGATGTTTTCCGCATAGGCATCGACCGTCGTCAGGGGCAGGGTATCGGAGGTCAATGCGAGCACCAGGATCGGTGTGTCCGCCGGATTAACCTTTCGGATGGTCGGCGGATAGGGGATGCCCAGCGGCAAATAGGGGCTGGCGGCATTGATCGCCGACAGCACGTCGACTTCTGCACTGTCGACGCTACGGCTGAGGTCGAACTGAACGGTGAGCTGCGTGCTGCCAAGCGCGCTGGCCGAAGTCAGCTGGGTCACGCCGGGGAGTTGGCTGATCTGTTGCTCGAGCGGGGTGGCTACCGACGACGCCATGGTTTCGGGATCGGCGCCGGGCAGCTGCGCTGATACCTGAATGGTGGGAAAGTTGACGTTCGGCAAGGATGCGACTGGCAGAAGCTGGTAGGTAGCGAGCCCGCACAGCAGCAGGCCCACCATCAGCAGGCCTGTCGCAATCGGCCGGTGAATAAAAGGGGCGGAGATGTTCACGGGATCGCCTGCTGCACTGCGCTTTGCAGGTCGGCTTGTTGAGCGGCTTTGCCGTGCAGCACTTGGACGGGGGTGCCCTGCGCGAGCCTGTACTGTCCGTCGACCACGACGGTTTCGTTCGCCTTGAGACCCGAATCGATGAGAGCTTCTCCCCCGGTCATCTGTGCGACGGTGACGGGCCGCATCTGTGCGGTTCCATCAGGCGCAATGACATAGACGTAGGAGCCGTTCGGACCCTGCTGCACTGCCGACTCGGCGATGGTCAGCCCGCCATTGCGGGTATTGAGAAGCAACCGTGCATTGACGAGCGCACCCGGCCAGAGTTGGTTCCGTGCGTTCGGAAACGTGGCCCGGAGACGGATCGTGCCCGTCGTCTGGACGATCTGGTTGTCGACAAGCAGGAGCTTGCCTTCGTCGAGCTGGGTCTTGTCGTCCTGGCTGTACGCAAGGACCGTAAGCTCCCCCTTGGCCATCTGCTGCTGGATTTGCAGAAGAGTGTCCTCGGGCAGCGTGAAGATCAACGAGATCGGTTGGATCTGCGCAACGTCGACCAGGCCAAAAGTATCGGTCGGGTGGATGATGTTGCCTTCGTCAATCTGCCGGATACCCGTTACGCCGTCGATCGGCGAGGTCAGGCGGGTGTAGCTGAGATTGATCTGTGCGGCCTGTAGCAGAGCCTCGTCTGCCTTGATTGTCGCCTGGAGCTGGATCACTTGTGCCTTCTGCGTGGCTACCAGTTGGGAAGTGGCAAAACCCTTCGCCAGCAGTGGCGTGTAGCGGTCCAGGTTTGCCTGTGCATTGACGAGCTGCGCCTGGTCGCGATCGCGGGTAGCAGTAATCTGATCGATTTGTGCCTGATAGGGATTTGGATCGATCTGTGCCAGCAGATCGCCCTTTTTTACTGTCTGGCCTTGTTTGAATGTGATTTTCGTAATCGGTCCTGAGATCAGGCTGTGCACCACCACGTTGTTGTAGGCGATTACCGTTCCTACCCCACGAAGGTAAATAGGCACATCCTGACTGGCTACTTTTCCGGCAACGACAGGGACCGCCGGGGGAGGAGCGGAGGCCGCCGCAGGCTCGGAAGGATCGTAGATGTGCTTTGCTGCAAGACCAACGCCACCGACTATGATCAGCAGCGCGGCAATAATAAAGGGTCGCTTGCGCATCGAGGGCTCCTACGAGAGACGGCTCTTAAGGGATCGCTTTTTTCAGCAGCCAGATGTCGACAACGTGCTGCTTGTGCCTGTCACACCCGTGCTGACGCAGGACGTGCCTAGTGTACCGACTGTTGGAACGGTCACGCTCGGGCTTGTTACCGGATCGGATATATTGGGTGTTGGAATGCCCGTTATCGAGCTCACTCCCAAATTGCCGAGTTCTGAAGACCCGAGCGGAATCCCAACCGGAGTCCCAACACTCGTGGACGATGTCCCGGACGATGTCCCGGTGGTAGTTGATAGTGTCGCTGTGGTGCTGGAAGCCGACGTGCTCGAGCTTGTCGAGTTGCAGGTGCCCGATGCTGTGGAACCCGTCAAGCTCGCAGACGACATCCCGCTCGTGGACGTGGTTCCGCTCATGCCGCCGCCGTCGAAAGTGGAAGGGGTGGAAGTGCTTCCGGCAACCCCGGAACTTGACGCCAGAACACCTGGTGCCACGACATTGGTACACCCGGAGTCGCTCATGGAACTATTCGCGATTCCCATGGAGCTACCCGCGCTGCCCATGGAGCCAGACGTCGTTGCCGAGCTGAACGTCGTCAAGCCACCAGGATCGAGCTCGACAGCGCCCAAGGGAATACCAACCGGATTAGTACCAACCGGATTGAGGGGCGAACCAACTGCAGAGAGGGGCGAAGTCATTCCTATTGCGGGCGTGGTCGTGCTGACTTGCGCGAAGCTCGGCCCGCTGGACAATAGTGCGATCGCCACGGTGATCAGCAAGCTTGGCATCGCAACATTATGCTCATTTCGCATTGGAACTACCGTCGTTTCGTGTGTCTAGATGTTGGCATCGGTGAAACAACGTCGTAGTATTGCCGCCGCTCCGATCTTATACGCCGCGCGGCCAAGGGTTTTGGGCGCGGACGCAGCACCTAACGGATTTCATCCCTGGATTGGTATCGGGTTCGTCCGAGCAGATAGGGGGATGATGCCAGATGGAGGGGAAGCGCTCTTCCCTAAAGGCGGCTGGATTTCCCTATTCGCACGCCAATCCGAGCATGTGACGGTGGTGTAGCAGCAGTGTCTAATGGAGAACTTCGTTGTTCGCTATGGATTATTCTGGCGCGTCCGAGCAAACGCATCGGCAAGATGAAGTCTCCGCTACAAACCAACGTATGAGCCTTTCAGACTTCTACTTCATTCTCCTATACCTTTGTGGGATGGATCGCATGGTCTCCGGCTCTTTAACGTAAGTAGAAAGAGAGACAGCCAAATTGCCCGAATAACGGATTGATCCTCAGCCCTAGCTCGTGACCGCTGATTCAAGAATGGCAATCCGGCTTCTGCCGAGAGCCTGTCTGCGGTCGCCAGGCGAAAGCGACGACATCGGGAAAACGTCTCAAGGCAGTTCGCATGAAAGAGGCGCCCGATGTCCAAACGGCCAGGATCAGTCCACTCCCCCAGGCCAATGACGAGTCCAAGGTGCTGACGGCAAGCGCGCCTATCCGCGAGAGCGCGGCAGGCACAAAATCGCTTGTCACCGATGCTCGCGTTCCGAATCGCACTATCTCCATAACCGCCGATAGCCGCCCTGGTGAAGGCGAATCCGACCAGCAAGTGCCTGGTGGCCTGCTGCCCGCTGAGGAGAAGCCTGAGGCGGCTGTCGAAAGTGAGCAGGACACGCGCGGACCAGGCGGTTCAGACACAGGACACCGAGGGCGCAAGCCTGCCGTCTTCATCATCGGTTTCGTTGTCCTGGCTGTTCTTGTCCTCGGCGGGTTCTACTACTGGTATACGAACCTCAACTTGGTGAGCACGGATAACGCCTATACCGATGGGCGGGCTGTCTCCATCGCGCCGCAGGTTTCGGGCCTCGTCGTGTCGCTGGACGTGACCGACAACCAATATGTCCACAAAGGTGATCCGCTGATCCATATCGATCCGCGCTCCTACACGAGCGAGCGGAATCGGGCGCTGGGAGCCCTCGACAGCGCCAAGGCGCAAGCTGCGGGGCAGCGGCTTATGGCCGAAATCGCCCGCAAGAATTTCCCCGCTCTGTTCCAACAGGCCCAGGCTCAATTGCTGACGGCACAGGCCAATCTGACCAAGGCCCAGGCCGACTATGACCGACAGAGCACTCTGCCGAAAGCCGCGACAACGCAACAGGAGGTCGACGCCGCGTTGGCCGCGCTGCGCCAAAGCAAAGCGCAAGCTATGCAGGCCGAAGCCCAGGTTCAGCTGAGTTCACCGGTCGAGCAGCACATCGGCCAGAGCGATGCGCAGGTCGAACAACTGAACGGGCAAGTCGAGCAGGCTCAAGCGCAGCTTGATCAAGCAGCGCTCAACCTCTCCTGGACGGTCGTGACGGCGCCGCACGATGGCTGGATAACCCGGCGCAACGTGGAGATGGGCAACTACGTCACGCCCGGGCAGCAGATTTTCTCAATCGTTTCACCGGACGTGTGGATCACAGCCAACTTCAAGGAAAACCAGCTTGATGGTCTGCGGCCCGGCCAGAGCGTGAAGATCGACGTGGATGGCTACCCTCACCTCGACCTGCATGGCCATGTCGACAGTATCCAGATGGGGTCCGGGTCGAAGTTCACCGCCTTCCCACCCGAAAACGCCACCGGCAATTTCGTAAAGATCGTTCAACGCGTGCCGGTCAAGATCGTGATCGACAGCGGGCTCGATCCCAAGGTCCCGCTACCGCTCGGGATATCGGTGGTTCCGATGGTAACGGTTCGATGAGCAACCCTACAGTCGACGACGGTGCGACCTGGAAGCCCCGTTACAATCCCTGGCTCATTGCGGTTTCGGTTACTCTTGCCGCCTTCATGGAAGTCCTCGATACCACGATCGTCAATGTTGCCTTGCCGCACATCGCGGGCAGTTTGTCGGCGAGCAATGACGAGGCGACCTGGGCGCTCACCTCCTACCTGGTAGCAAACGGGATCGTGCTGACCATTTCTGGCTGGCTGAGCAATTTTTTCGGGCGCAAACGTTACTTTCTGATCTGCATCACCATGTTCACGGTCTTCTCGTTCTTGTGCGGAACGTCGACCAGCCTGGGCGAACTGATCGTTTTCCGGTTGCTGCAGGGTTTCTTCGGCGGCGGCCTGCAACCAAACCAGCAGTCGATCATCCTGGATACGTTTCCGCCGGCCAGGCGTGCGGCCGCATTCGGCGTCACGGCGATCGCCACCGTCGTCGCCCCGGTCCTTGGTCCGACACTGGGCGGCATCATCACCGATCAGTCGACCTGGCGCTGGATTTTCTTCATCAATGTGCCCGTCGGCATCCTCGCGGTTGTTTTGAATTCGATACTCGTCGAGGATCCGCCGTGGGTGAAAAACAGGAAGAGCCGGGGGCTCGACTATGTTGGCCTGTCACTCATCACGCTTGGTCTCGGATCCCTGCAGATCATGATGGATCGCGGCACAGACGACGACTGGTTCGGTTCGTCCTTCATCGTGTTCATGGCGCTTCTCGCCTTCCTGGGGATCGCGGGCGCGATCGGCTGGCTGCTGATTGCCAGGAAACCGATCGTCAATCTCGACGTGTTCAAGGATAGGAATTTCGCCGCCGGCTGCGCGATGATCGCGGCGATGGGCAGCATACTCTATGCCAGCGCCGTCGTGATTCCGCAGCTCGCGCAACAGGTTCTCGACTATACCGCAACCTGGGCGGGGCTCATTCTTTCTCCGGGCGGCATTATCGTCATCGTCCTCATTCCATTGGTTGGCCGTCTCATGACAATCGTCCAGACGCGGTTCGTCGTGGCAGCCGGTTTTTTTGTGATGGGATGCGCGCTCTTCTTCTCGAGCCATCTGGCACCAAACATCGATTTCCCGACGCTCGTGTTGATGCGTAGCTGGCAGGCTGCCGCGCTCGCGTTTCTGTTCGTACCGATCAGCACGACCACCTATCTCACTTTGCCGCGCGAACTGAGCGGCGATGCGGCGGCCCTCTTTTCGATGGTCCGCAACGTATCCGGGTCGATAGGGATTTCTGTCGCAACTTCGATGGTCACAGAGCGGAGTCAGATCCGGCAGTCCTATCTGTCGGAATGGGCCTCATCCTTTCACCAACCCTACAATGCGCTGGTGGATCAATACGAACGTGCGTTGATCGCGACTGGGCATGCCGCAGCATCGGTGCATGGCGTCGCGGTAGGAAAGGTCTACCAGACATTTCGGACGCAAGTTGCCGTTCTCGCCTATTCGGACGTCTTTCTGTTCTTCTCCTTCGTCGCGTTCCTCACCGTTCCCTTCTGCTTCCTTCTATCGGGGAAGAGGGCCGCCGGTGGCGTGGGCGCCAGCCACGTGGATTGATCATGGGTCATAAATTAAGCACCCTGACACTGATTTCCAGCACGTTCGCGTTGACAGCTTGTACTGTCGGACCCGACTTTGTCCGGCCGGATTCGGCGCTGCCGAAACGCTGGTTTACCAACAGTGCTGCAGCGGCGAATTCTGCGGGATCGGGCACGGCGATTCTCGAGCCCGTCGACCCCGCCTGGTGGCAGGCCTTTCACGACGCGACCCTTACCTCGCTGGTGCAGCGCCTTGCGGACGCCAACCTTGATGTGCAAACTGCGACCGTCCGGCTCGCGGAAAGCCGTTTTCAGCGCGGTGCCGTGGCCTCCGCCCAACTGCCCAGCCTGAATGGCAGCGCTAGGTACCAACATCAAAATCTTAGCGATGTGAGTGCCAAAGGCAGCCTGATCGACGGTCTCCTTGGTTCGTCGAATAGCACCATTTCTTCCGCAAAGCCCACCGACCTGTTTACCAGCGGTTTCGATGCATCATGGGAACTCGATCTTTGGGGGCATGTCCGCCGCCAGGTCGAAGCGGCGGATGCGCAAGTCCAGTCTTCCGAGGAACAACGGCGCGACGCGCTCGTCTCGAGCCTCGCCGAAACCGCACGCGACTATATCCAGCTGCGCGGGACGCAGACCTTGATCAGGATCACCAATGACAATTTGAAGATCGAGCGGGACATTTTGCAGCTGACGCAAACACGTCAGCAGAAGGGGTTGACGACCAGTCTGGACGTCGAGAACGCCGCAGCGCAGGTCGAAGCCGTTCGTGCCCAGTTGCCCAGCCTGGAACAGCAGGAAGCGCAGCAGATAAACGCGTTGAGTTTTCTGCTCGACCTGCCTCCGGATGCGCTGCGCGGCGAACTCGCCACTGGGAAACAAGTGGTGCCGAGGCCTGCCCGGGTTCCGATCGGCATTCCCTCCGAGCTGGCGCGGCGGCGCCCGGATATTCGCGCCGCGGAAGCCCAGCTTCACGCGGCCACCGCCGACATCGGTGTGGCGGTCGCTGAGTTCTATCCATCCCTCCAATTGAATGGGTCGGTGGGCTTCGACGCCCTCAAGGTCGCGAGCCAATTGACGGCCCACGCAATCCCAACCAGTGTCGGGCCGAGCATTTCGATACCAATCTTCGAGGGCGGCCGGCTGAAGGCGACGTTGCAGCTTCGCAAGGCGCAACAGGTGGAGGCGGCGATCGCCTATCACAGGACGGTGCTGGAAGCCTGGCACGAGGTTGTAAATGCCCTCGTCGCCTACCGGACAGAACGGCAGCGTAGCGCCCGGTTGGCCATGCAGGTTCAGCATCTGCGGCAAGCCTTGTCGCTGGCCCGTGACCGCTACAATGACGGAGTCACCGAGTTCACCACCGTGCTCGACACCGCACGTATACTGCTTCAGGCCGAACAGGATCATGCGCAGAGCACGACCAACATCTCGATCAATCTCGTCCAACTGTACAAAGCGCTCGGTGGCGGGTGGGAATTGACATACCCGAGCGCGCCGCCCGGACCATCGGTCAGCGCTCAAGAACGTTCGAGAGCAACAAAGCCGACATGACCATGTCGATCCTTGTTGCGACGCGCAGGTGCTGGAAGCCGGCGAAATGTCACTTCATATATCTCATCACGAGTTGATAGCGATAAAATCTCGACGCCGATCTTTGGTGAATTTAGCTTGGAATCGACGATCATCCGGTGAAACAAAGACTTAAAGCGCGGCGTATGAGTCCCTTGCGGTACACAACAGTCGTGGTGAGAACAGGATGATGTGTTTGGCTAAAGGTCCCTCAGAGCTGCCCCGCGGGATCGATCCCTTGGCCGAGCTTTTGCCCTGGCCGGCCGAGTTGCGCAATCGACGTCGGGACGTCACTGATCCGTTGGCCGAGCTCACCAGGTCTGTCCTTTCTCGACGTGCTGTTTTAGGTCACGGAATTTGCCATGTCAGCGTAGCGCAAGACGCCGATAACAAGGTCGCTCGCTGCGAGAGCCTCAGCGCCATGCATTGGCATTCGCGAGTACAAAGGTCCAGCCAAACCACTCTAATCGGATTGGATCATGGGCAAGAGTGCCACATTCCGTTGGCTCCGTAGTAGCTTGAGTTTACAGCATCAAACGAGCAGTAAGCAGCATCGGTATCGTAGTTCCACCAAGACTGGTAGTTATATGCTGGATCACTAAAAAAGACCTTGCGGTGCGGGTGTTTCGGCTGGCGGTTGCCAATGCCGATATCGCTGAAGTCCATAGCATGGCCATCACCACCACCGCTGCGCGCCATGGAGACCGTGGCTGAGCCGGTTGCCAGCATTGCACCGAAAACGAACGTCGCCAGGATTGTTGCTGATTTTTTCACAATACACTCCTAAAGTTTGATACTTCCGGAATTGTTGAAAGCTAAATTTATATAGGGGAAAAAATCTGTCTCTGAATAGTACGTTTGGTTGAGATATATATATCTTCTAACTGTACATATGGCTTGTTGAGTGCATCGCGGCGCCGATGATGCGTCCTGAATCCAGGTCAAAGTCGCAGTTCGACAGGCGTGCAAGCTAGACCCTTTCGGGGCTCGAATCCGGGCTCCACCTGCCGTGGAGCCCGGATTCGATGAGGCTGCGGTTATCACGGGCAGTATGGGAAAAGCCCTTGATATTCATGATATGGGTAGGGGTAACCGCAGTAGTCGTCGCCATAAAAGTCACTGCCGTAACCGCGGCCCCTTCTGAACCTGTAGCCGCCGACATGACTGCCGCTGACATGGATGTCCCTGCCGATGCTTGCGCTATGGCCGCCAAAGCCTCCGCCGCGGCCACCGCCAAAGTCGCCACCGCCCATGCCTGCGGCATGGCCGCCCCCGCCGAAGCCACCGCCGCCATGACCGCCACCGCCGCCGCCACCGCCGCGTGCCATCGAGACGGTCGCCGAGCCTGTTGCCAGCATTGCGCCCAGGGCGATCGTCGCCAATATTGTCGTTGATCTTTTCATAATACACTCCTATGGTTTGGGCTTTCGTGGGTTTTGAAAGCCACACTGATGTAGATACAGGAGGTATTTCTCGGTATAATACGCATATTTGATAGACGTATATCTTGTAATTACATTTGTTTCTTGTTGATTGCATGGCGGCACCGGCAGATGCGCCCTACGGCATGCTGCGATCATAGATCTCGGCCGCAAGGGATTTTGCTCCAGAGCAGGAGCCGACGTCTCGCAACGGATCACCCGACACGAACGCAGTAGCTTATGAGCGGCCCAAGACGTTCCGTGATTGCAGTGTGTGACGGACGGCCATGCCTCTGCAGCGCCGCGTTCGGGCATCCGGCGAGCCAGCGCGGCATTCATCATTCAGATTTCGATGAGTGGATGCATGGCGGCGCTGGCTGCTGGGCATCTCGGCGGCTATGCCCTTCTAGGCGCCGAGCATCAGGTGGGACGGCAGCACGCCTCGATGCAAGCGTCCACGTAGCTGATCATTGCTTCATTCGCCGATGTTGCACGACCGGTGCACCAGGAGGTTGGAAACATAAGCGCTTGCGGCGAGGAACACTGCGGCTTGGCGGTGGATCGCAGGTCAGGTCTCACAAAATCGCCACTCGTCGGGTGCGGCGCTCAGCTTCTCTCAGTCAATACTCGTGGGCATTGTGCGTTGGCGCGAGCGGTATGCGGGCCATCGCATTGGCTCGTTGCGAGCTTGTCGATCATCGACGCGGTTTCCGTGCTCAAGCTACCTTTGCGATTTCCCCGTGCGGGTCGATGACAAACTTGTTCGCGATGCCGGCGTCGAAGGACTTATAGCCCTCCGGCGCCTGGTCGAGGGTAATCACCTTGACATTGACGATGTCGGCGATCGGCAGCCTGTCCCACAAGATCGCCTGCATGAGCTGTCGATTGTACTTGATGACCGGAGTCTGTCCGGTGTGGAGGCTGTGGGATTTTGCCCAGCCGAGACCCAGGCGAAGGCTGAGATTGCCAAGCTTGGCTGCCTTCTCCTTTGCTCCAGGATCTTCAGTCACATACAGTCCGGGGATGCCGATGGCGCCGGCCGGGCGGGTGACCTCCATGAGGCTATTCAGCACGACAGCAGGCGCTTCGACGACATGGCCATCGCCGCTGTACCCCTTGGCCTCGAACCCGACGCAGTCGATGGCGCTATCGACCTCCGGGACGCCGAGGACATCAGCGACGAGTTCGCCCAGCCGATCGTGTCTGGAGAGGTCGATCGGCTCGAAGCCGACCTTCTTGGCGTGCGCGAGCCGCTCCTGGTTCATGTCACCGATCAGCACGACAGCGGCGCCGAGGATGCGCGCGGCTGCGGCGGCCGCCAGCCCGACCGGCCCCGCCCCAGCGACGTACACGGTCGACCCGACACCGACCTTGGCGGTGATTGCACCGTGGAAACCCGTGGGCAGAATATCGGACAGGCAGGTTAGGTCGCGGATCTTTTCCATCGCCTGTGCCTTGTCCGGAAACTTCAGCAGGTTGAAATCGGCATAGGGCACCATGACGTACTCGGCCTGCCCACCGATCCATCCGCCCATGTCGACATATCCGTATGCGCCGCCGGCGCGATCGGAATTGACGTGAAGGCAGACCCCGGTGTCGCCCTCGCGGCAGGTGCGGCAGCGTCCGCACGCCACGTTGAACGGGACCGACACTAGATCGCCGACCTCGAGATACTCGACGTCGCGGCCTTTCTCGATCACCATGCCGGTGATCTCATGGCCCAGCACCATGCCGGCCGGCGCGGTGGTGCGGCCGCGGACCATGTGCTGGTCGGAGCCACAGATGTTGGTCGAAACGACCTTGAGAATGACACCGTGATCGATCTCCTTCCCTGCTGGATTGCGGAAAGTTGGAAAATCGATCTTCCGGACTTCGACCCTGCCGGGTTCGAGATACGCGACTCCGCGATTGGTGGCCATGTCGAACTCCTGCGCACTCAGATTGTCGTGGCAGGGTCACACACAGGGGACGGAATTGCTGTGCAGAAATTGCCCGGTGTTGCTTGCCCTTGCGGCTTTCTCGGATTCGCGGGCTAGGGAACCACAGCATCGAGCCGACGCCTCTTTCGTAAGCCGAGAGCAGGAAATACAGGCGCCTCTCCCTTTGGCACGAGAGGGTACGCAGCCGACCCGCTCCCCCCTCCTGTCATTGGCACTATCGTCCACCTATTTCACGCTGACAGCGCCCGGGTTTCGGCACGCTTCGCATAGACGACCTTCACTGCATTTTGCAATTTTTCGAAGGCGCGCATCTCAATCTGGCGCACCCGCTCGCGCGAAATGCCGAATTCGCTGGAGAGATCTGCCAAACTCCTCGGGTTATCTGCAAGCCGACGCGCTTCAAGGATGCGCCGCTCGCGTGCGTTGAGCACGCCAAGCGAGTCGATCAGCGCCCTATGCCGGCTGGAGTCCTCCTCGACCTGAACGAGCTTGTACTCCTGGTTGTCCTCGCCCTCGATCAGCAAATCCTGCCATTCGCCTTCGGCCTGACCTCGCAGGGGGGAGTTGAGCGACGCGTCCCCGCCCATGCGGCTGTTCATGTAGACAACTTCCTGCTCGGTCACGCCAAGACTGGATGCGATCAGTTCCACCTGATCTGGATGCAGGTCACCATCGTTAAGCGCCGAGATGCGAGCCTTGAGACGCCGCAAATTGAAGAACAGCTTCTTTTGATTGGGTGTCGTGCCCATCTTCACCAATGACCAGGAGCGCAGGACATATTCCCGAATAGACGCCTTGATCCACCACATCGCATAGGTCGCTAGACGAAGGCCGCGCTCCGGTTCGAAGCGATCGACCGCCTTGATCAGGCCGATGCTGCCCTCTGATATTACCTCCGAGATCGGCAATCCATACCCGCGGTAACGCATCGCAACCTTGGCAACGAGGCGAAGATGCGACACCACCAGTTGGTGAGCGGCCTCCGGGTCGTTGTGCTCGCGCCAGCGTTTCGCCAGTGCTTGTTCCTGCTCTGGCGTCAGCATCGGGAGATGTTTGATCTTTTCGAGATAGCGGCTAAGCCCGCCTTCGCCTGTCAAGATTGTTGTTGCTGCGCGTTGCATGAAGTACTCCTGGCTTATTCCGCACGAGATCCGTTATCTATTGACACCATAGGCGCTTTATATTCGTCTCACTGCTTGATGCGGCAGTTGTTTGGAGTTCTGTTCGCTCGACGACCGAACGCGTACTTTGGCATTCACGATTGATTGGGTAGTATTGATGAGGCGCATTTGTTCGCTGCGCACGCGGTCTCTGCTTTTAGCGCGAACTAGGTTTTCCAAGTGCCGAATCGATACACCTGATCAAGGCCTGGCTATCGAACGGCTTGCCAAAGAAGCCGATGGCGCCCGTTTCCTGAGCACGCTTCCGGACACGTTCTTCGGGGAAGGCGGTGATCAAAATGATCGGTATCTGATAGCCATGTGCGATCAAATGGTCTTGCAATTCTATTCCCGTCATTCCGGGCATCTGGATATCGCAGATCAAGCATGACGTATCTTCCAGGATGGATGATCTCAGAAAATCCTCCGCCGACTCGAATGCAGTTGCGATGAGGCCTAGCGATCTAGCGAGGCCCGCAGTTGCAAATCGAACGGATTCATCGTCATCGATGATCGAGATCATCGTATTTCGGATCAATGGACTGTTCCTTAGTACTCGCCGATGATCCGAGCATTGCTGTTTCAACGACTGTTTTTAGGCGATATATTGCGCCTTTGGCCGTGAAAGAGAAAGTTATACAGAAGTGTGACAAACCTATTTCTTGGGAGCAGTTATCCTAAGGGCGGCCGCCATTCTCACCAAGTCGGCTAACGTTCTGGCGCCCATTTTTTTCATCAGACGACCCCGGTGGATTTTCACGGTGATTTCGCTGAGCTGCAGCTCGCCAGCGATTTGCTTGTTCATCAATCCAGTCGCGACAAACGCCATCACCTCGCGCTCCCGGGGAGTGAGGGTGCGCAAAAGGGTCTGGAGCTCCGACAGCGCCCGGTCTCTCTCTCGTCGTTGCCTGTCGCGATCGAGAGCGCCGTTGACGGCATCCAGAATATCCTGATCTCGGAAGGGCTTGGTGAGGAAATCTACCGCGCCGGCTTTCATGGCTCTCACAGACATAGGAATGTCGCCATGACCAGTCATGAAAATAATCGGAAGGTGAATGCCTGCCTTGCCCAACTGCGTTTGAAAGTCGAGCCCGCTCACCTCCGGCAGCCGGATATCGAGCACAAGGCAGCTTGGACCATCGGGAAGCTGGCTGTTCAGCAACTCGGGAGCAGAACCGAAAAGCTGGCAACGCATACCAACAGATCGGAAGAGGCTGCTTAAGGCTTCGCGCAACAACGCATCGTCTTCCACAACCAGGACAGTCGGAGGCACGATGCCGTTGTTGCCCTGTTGCTGGGAGGCAAGGCCGGGGCCTCGGGTCATGACTCGGCATCCTTTTCGACGCGTGGCAGGGAAAATTGGAGTATCGCGCCGCGGCCCGGATTGGGGACGACCCATACACGGCCTCCATGTGCCTCGACGATTGACCGGCAGATCGATAGCCCCATACCTATTCCGTTCGCCTTGGTGGTAAAGAAGGCCTTGAACAACTGCTGCGCACTGCCGGGATCAATGCCCGGTCCCGAATCCTGGACCCTGACATTCGCTTGGTTCGATTCATCGATCGATGTCGTAACGATAATCTCGCGTAAGTCGTTGTCGCTGGAGGTCATTGCCTGAATCCCGTTGATCAGGAGATTGATCAGGAGTTGTTGAAGCTGAATTCGGTCGCCAAGTGCAGGCATCGGCCGATTGGCCAGGTTTAGTTTCAGGGCGATGCGATTTGTAATGAGCTCACGCCGCACCAGCACGAGGGATTCGTTGACGATGTCGTTCAGGTCGACAAGAGACATTTCGATGTCGCCCTTCTTGGCCAGCGACCGAATTCGACGGACGATATCGCTGGCGCGCTGAGCGTCGGCGATACTCCGCCTGACCGCGCTGCGGACCTCATCCAAATCGGGCTTGTCCCGATCGACCCACCGCAGGCACGCCTCGCCGTTCAAAACGATGCCAGCAAGCGGCTGGTTCACCTCGTGCGCGATCGAGGCCGTCAGTTCACCCAATGTGGTGAGGCGTGTCACATGGGCGAGGTCGGCCTGTGCCTTCAGGACTTCGACTTCGGCCTGCCTGCGCTGTGATATGTCCGTATTCGTTTCGAGAACCGCCAGCGGTTTGCCATCGGCATCCTTCTTCAGCGACCAGCGGCTGGAAACGACAATGGCGGATCCATCCTGCTTCGTGTGCACGAGTTCGCCTTCCCATCGGTCGGACCTCAGCAACTCCTGATTGATTTCACACAGGCTAGCTGGAAAGACCGTCCGCAAGAGCTGGTGGGTGGACTTTCCGGCTGCGTATTCCGCAGACCAGCCATAAATGGCCTCGGCGCCACGATTCCAATAGGTGACCAGATCGTCCATGCCGCGTACGAAAATTGCGTCATGCGTCAAATCGAGCAGTTGGGCCTTTTCGGATAAATCCGTCGAGGTCGCCTGGTTTTTAAGGACAAGAAGGGTGGTAATGGCAATGGCCGCGATGCTCATGAGGCAGCGGCTGAGTGCGCCCCCACTGGCGTCGATCCCGTGAACGAGCCAGAAGCTCAATAAGGTGAGCGCTATACAGGCGAGTGAGGACAAGACAATGCCACGCCTGCGCAAGGCACCTGCTCCGAGCAGAGGAACGACCACATAGAGGACCGAGACATCCCCAGAAAATTGATCGATCGTATCGACAGCGAATATCCCGGCGGCCAGGAGGATGGCCAGGGGCGCCAGCAGCCGCGAATTGCCGGATGCTCGCGGAGATAGTCTATGCCGCATAAGGTCTCTGCTCAGTTTCTGGTCGACGCTTGCGCTGCTGATCGACTCTCCGTGTCACCCGGTCTCAAAGTTCAACGTAAGCAACGAGATCCTTTTTTGCTTGTTCGAAATTGCGGTCGTCGGCGTCCGATTGCACCATTGTCGCAGCAACACCTCGCCGAGAGCCATCTCGAGAGATTGAGCGACCCGCAAGCTTCCACGCGATCACCGACGTGATTGGTTTCGGTTTGCTCGGGCATGGCTTCGAGATGCGCCCGGCGCAAGCCATGCGCTTGACCTCACCGATAAGAAATGAACTCGGGGAGGATGCCGATCAGCCTTGCCAGTGCGATCCGCGGATCACGCTGCAGAAGTTCCCGCGCTGGAAATGCGGGTCCTTGTCCGCGAGAACGTCGGCCTTGACGTTGCCGAATGTGGTATCCGGCTTGTGCTTGATGCCGTCATAAAAGGCCTGGATGATGTCTTCCTTGAAATGCGGCGTGCGCGGGAACGCGTTCACGATCGCCTCGCGCTCGGCGTCGGAGTATTCTCGGTAGGACAGGCCAAGGACGTCCATCTCGACGCCCGCCGTCACCAGCGCGACGACCGGATGCATGTGTTTCGGAATGCCGGGCGTCGTGTGCAGCGCGATCGCTGTCCACACCGTCTCGATGTCGGTCTGTGTGATCCCGTGCCGCTTCAGGAAATCCCGCGCCGCATTGGCGCCGTCGACCTCGAAGCGTTCGTCGGCGCTGCTGTGGACTTTGGTCAGGCCCATGTCGTGGAACATCGCCCCCATATAGAGCAACTCCGGGTCGAATTTCAGGCCGCGATGTTCGCCCGCCAGCGCGCCGAACAGGTAGACCCGGCTCGAGTGATTGAAGAGCAACTCGGACTCGGTGTCGCGGACGATCTCCGTAATCTCGCGCGCAAGCTTGCTGTCGGGAATTCTGACGGCGGCAATGTCATTCAGGTCCCGCTTGGGATGCAGGTGGGTCTTGGTCGGGCTCATGGGGTCTCCTAAGGCCGGTAAGGATCGGCGCGCGCTGTGCCGTCTGCTTTGTAGGCTTGGCGCACTGGAACTGCTCGTCGGCCATTGTCGGACTTGTTGCAAGATTGCGCTCGCGACATGCGGTTGACGCAAAACCGCGACAATCGCAGCAACAGGGCTAAAGTCATTTCCAACTCCATAGACTAGCCTTTTTTGGTCCCGGTGTTGTGGCCAATACACTTCGGTTGAGGACGATGCTGGGAGAACAAGGGTGACGCTGCCGCAGGCGGTCGCGTTGCTGGATTTCGATGTCTCACATCCGATGTCTCACAGGAGATTATTTATGACCGACCGCGTCCCGCCTATGACCCATGCCACTGGTTCGCCCGTGGTGGACAACACCAACATCCAGACGGCGGGACCGAGGGGGCCGGCGCTGCTCCAGGACATCTGGCTGATCGAGAAGCTGGCACATTTCGACCGTGAGGTGATTCCCGAACGCCGCATGCATGCAAAGGGTTGGGGCGCCCATGGCACCTTCACCGTCACCAAGGATATCTCCCGCTACACCAAGGCGAAGATATTCTCCGAGGTCGGCAAGCAGACGCCGATGCTGGTCCGCTTCTCGACGGTAGCGGGCGAGCGTGGCGCGGCGGATGCCGAGCGCGATATCCGCGGTACCGCCATGAAATTCTATACGGAGGAGGGCAATTGGGACATCGTCGGGAACAATACGCCCGTCTTCTTCTTTCGCGACCCGCTGCGCTTTTCGGACCTGAACCACGCGATCAAGCGCGATCCGCGCACCGGTCTGCGCTCGGCGGACAACAACTGGGATTTCTGGTCGCTCCTGCCGGAAGCGCTGCACCAGGTGACCGTTGTGATGTCCGACCGTGGCATTCCGCGAAGCTTCCGCCACATGCATCTCTTCGGCAGCCACACCTTCTCGATGATCAACGCCGCCAATGAACGCATCTGGGTCAAATTCCACTTCCGCTCGCAGCAGGGCATCGAGAACCTCACCGACGAGGAGGCGGCCGCGCTGGTCGCGAACGATCGCGAGAGCCACGGACGCGATCTGCTCAACGCCATCGACAGCGGCAATTTTCCGCGATGGACGTTGTCGATCCAGGTGATGAGCGAGGAGCAGGCCCGGACCCACAAGCACAATCCGTTCGACTTGACCAAGGTTTGGCCGAAGGCCGACTATCCGCTGATGGAGGTCGGTGTGATGGAGCTCAACCGCTATCCCGATAATTTCTTCGCGGAAATAGAGCAGGCGGCATTCTCGCCGGCCAACATCGTTCCCGGCATCGGCTTCTCGCCGGACAAGATGCTCCAGGGCCGGCTCTTCTCCTACGGCGATACCCAGCGATACCGGCTGGGCGTCAATTTCAACCACATCCCTGTAAATGCACCGAAGTGTCCGTTCCAAAGCTATCACCGCGATGGCGCGATGCGGACTGACGGCAACCTTGGTGCGACACCGACATATTGGCCCAACAGCAAGAGCACCTGGATCGACCGCAACCTGGCGCTGATCGACCCACCGCTGCCGATCGAGGGTAGCGCGACCTATTGGGACCATCGTGTCGATGACGACCACTATGAGCAACCCGGCAACCTGTTCAGGAAGATGAGCCCCGAGCAGCAGCGGCTTCTGTTCGAGAACACCGCCCGCGCCATGGGCGACGCGCGCCTTGAGGTCAAACAGCGCCATATTGCCAACTGTGCCAAAGCCGATCCCGCATACGGCGCCGGCGTTGCGAAGGCGGTGGGCGTGCCTTTCAACCAGCAGACGATGGCCGCCGAGTAACGCCCGCTCGCTTTGCCGGCCGGCGCGCTCCTCCCGTGCCGCCGGCTCTCCCAGACAACTTAATGCGAGCGCCGCACGCCAATGCGAGCACTGCACGCTCGTCTCCGGAGATCAACCATGTCCAACCATGTTGCACCCAAGCTCCTTGCGGAGTTCATCGGCACCTTCTCGTTCGTCTTCATTGGAGCCGGCGCCGCGGCCGTGGTCGGCAGTGGTGTCGGCCTTCCCGGCATCGCCGCGATTGCCTTCGCCCACGGCCTGGCCATCATGGCCTTCGCTTTCGCTTACGGACCGGTGTCGGGGGGCCATTTTAACCCCGCCGTCACTGTAGGCGTGCTCCTCGCCGGAGCAATGCGCACCGGCGAGGCTGTCGGCTACATTGTCAGCCAGTTGGTTGGCGGTATCATCGGGGCGCTCCTGTTGCGGGCTGTGCTGGGCGGTGCGTCGACCGGCCTCGGCACACCTTCGCTCGCGCACGACCTCGCTCTGGGCGCCACGACCCTGACGGTCACGCCCTGGGCCGGCTTCGTGATCGAGGCTGTGCTCGCCTTTTTCCTGGTCACGGTCGTGCTAGCAACGGCGGTCGCGGGCCGCGCCGGCAACCTCGCGCCGCTGGCGATCGGCATGACCCTGACCCTCAACATCATCATGGGTGGGGCGCTCACGGGCGCCCCGTTCAACCCGGCACGGGCACTGGGCCCAATGGTCGCGACGGGCAATTTCAATGACGCCTGGCTTTATATGATAGCCCCGATCGTCGGCGCCATCATTGCCGCCATCGTGCATACCGGCTTGGCTCGGCTCGCACACGAGCCGGCGACGCCCGGGGCGCGGGCGCCGACGCCGGCCGAGTGACCGTGCCGGCACTCATCGCTAACCCATCGCTTCGGGGCGTGCGCTTGCAACTCCGGAACGTGCCACTTGCAGACATGTGGGGGGCGATTTGCAGGCTGCCTTCGATGCGTGCGCAAGAGAAGCGATAAGCAGATCGAAAGCCAGCCAGCCAAAGACGGAGGCACCCATGACCACGAAGACTCTCGTTCCGGCCAACCGGCCGTCGTCCCCGCCTGAGCACGTCACCTGGGCCGTGCCGGGTCACGCAATCGACCCGTCGCACTGTCCGGTCAACCACGCGCTCGGCGGTTCACCACTCGACTATCTGAGTGCCAAACCGAACGTTCCGTCGCATCTCCCGGACCGAACAATGAACTACGAGGGCTTCTTCCGGCAGCAACTGCATGATCTCCATATGGAGGGCAACTACCGGGTGTTCTGCGATCTCGAACGCCACGCGGGGAATTTCCCGCGCGCGACCCGTTTCAACGGCCAGGTCCAGTCGACGGTGACGGTCTGGTGCTCAAACGACTATCTCGGGATGGGGCAGCATCCGTCCGTGCTGGCGGCGATGCACGAAGCGGTCGACCGGTGCGGCGCTGGCGCCGGCGGCACCCGCAACATCTCGGGAACCAGCCACTACCATGTGTTGCTGGAGCGGGAACTGGCTGATCTGCACGCCAAGGAAGCGGCCCTGCTGTTTACCTCCGGCTACGTGTCGAACTGGGCGGTGCTCAGTACGCTTTCGTCCCGACTGCCGGGCTGCGTCGTCCTCTCAGACGAGAGCAATCATGCCTCGATGATCGAGGGCATCCGGCACAGCCGGGTGGAAAAGCGGATCTGGCGCCACAACGATCCGGAGGATTTGAACCGCAAGCTGGCGGCGTTGGATCCCGGACGGCCGAAGCTGGTGGCGTTCGAGTCGGTCTATTCGATGGACGGCGATATCGCCCCGATCGCGGAACTCTGTGATGTCGCGGACGCGCACGGCGCCATGACCTATCTCGACGAGGTCCATGCCGTCGGGCTCTATGGTCCGCGCGGCGGCGGGATCGCCGAACGCGAAGGGCTCAGCCATCGTCTGACTGTGATCGAGGCGACGCTTGCCAAGGGTTTCGGTGTGGTGGGCGGCTATATCACCGGCAGCACAGCGCTGTGCGATTTCGTGCGGAGCTTCTCGTCGGGCTTTATCTTCACCAGCGCGCTGCCCCCGTCGGTCGCGGCGGCTGCGCTCGCGAGCATCCGGCATTTGAAGACGAGCGACAGCGAGCGCCAGCAACATCAGGCGGTGGTCGCTTCGCTTCGCAAGCGATTGGACGCGGCTGGATTGCCCCACATGACCAATCCCAGCCATATTGTCCCGCTGATGGTCGGCGACCCCGTGCTGTGCAAGCAAGTCAGCGACGTTCTGCTCAGCGACTACGGAATCTACGTGCAGCCGATCAACTATCCGACGGTGCCGCGCGGCACCGAGCGGCTGCGCATCACGCCGTCACCGCTGCATACCGCACAGGATATCGACCATCTGGTACAGGCGCTCTCGGCAATCTGGTCGGAGCTCCAGCTCAAACGCGCGGCATGAGCTCCGGAATCCGCCACTGGAGCGCGCAGTAGCTGGGGAACCAAAGTGGGAACTCGGCGCTGACGTCAACCCGTTCATGCCGCACCTTTATGCCGTCCTGGCCGAGAAGGAGCGCCATATGATCTCGGAACGCATCAAGGCGCCGGCTGATGTGGATCAGCGCGTCGCGAGATAACTAACAAATCCGGCCGCGGCCCTTGTCAGTGGCTGCGTCCAGCGCCGCTTGCGGCCAGTTCGTATGACACCAGGAGACTCTTGCAGCGAGAAGACCGAAGGCTGTCCATACTTTTCGAAGCGCAGGGCTTCATGGCCATCATTGGCGTTCTCCATGCAGTTTTCCGGACACTTCCTGCATGGCCGGAACGCCGGCCAACAGGACACTGAGGCCTTCGGCCATCGTCGGGTGACTCAAAATTGCATCGCGTAGTCCAGTGTACGCAAGGCCGGCGAGCATGGCGCTCTGCACGGCTGCGATAACCTCTCCGGCGCCGGCGCCGAGCATCGTGAAGCCAAGAATGCGATCGCTATGCGCGTCGATGAGCGCCTTCATGAAACCACGCGTCTCGCCGGTGGTCCGGGCTCGAAGAACCGAGTTCATGGAGAGGCGCGCCACTCGGATTGCAATCCCGCGGCGCTTCGCCTCTGCCTCGCCGAACCCAACCCGCCCCAGTTCGGGATCGATGAACATGCAGTAGGGGATCAGTCGATCGCGAGTCGTCCGCGAACCTCCCGCCAGATTGTCGCGCACGACCCGGAAGTCGTCGAATGCCACATGGGTGAATTGCGGGCTCCCGGCACACTCGCCCATCGCCCAAACCGCGGGCGCCGTAGTCTCCAGGCGTTCGTTCACCTTGACGTAGCCCCGCAGGTCCAATTCGACTCCAGCGCTCTCGAGACCGATGGCGCGCGTATTAGGCGTGCGTCCTGCGGCGACGAGCAGATCGCTTCCATCGATCTCTCGTTCGCCGGCCGGCGTGCGCAGCCGAACTTTTACTTGGACACCAGATCGACCGTTTACGGCCTCGATCGCAGCATTCAGCACCACGTCAATGCCGTCATCCGCAAAAATTCCGCGGACGGAATCGGCGACGTCGGGGTCCTCTCGGGCGATGAGCTGCGGGGCTTGTTCAATCACGGTTACTCGGCTGCCGAAGCGCCGAAAAGCCTGCGCCATCTCGAGGCCGACATAGCCGCCGCCGAGCACGATCAGATGCGCGGGAAGCCGATCGAGATCAAGCGCCTCGACGTGAGTCAGCGGAGCAGCGTCGGCCAGCCCGGGAATATCGGGGACGGCTGCGCGCGTGCCGAGATCAAGAAAGACGCGCTCGCCCTCAAGATGCCGTATCCCACCCTGCGTCTGCCGGACTTCGATAGTCCTGGGCGCAACGAAACGACCCTCGCCGAGAATGAATTCGAGGCCGTCAGCCGCAAACCGCGCCTTGTGGATCGCGATCAAGCCATCGACCAATTCACGCTTGCGTTGTTGCACGCCGGCCATGTCCAAGGTCCAGGGACCAATGTGCAATCCGAAAGTTTCGGCATGGCGAACGAGTTCCACAACCTTCGCGCTATGAATCACGTTCTTGCTGGGCAAGCAGGCAATGTTGGGACATGAACCACCGATCAGTCCCTTTTCGACCACGGCGACGCGTTGCCCCAATCGCGCCAACTCCCAAGCGATGTACTTGCCGGCCTCTCCACCGCCCAACACGACATTCTGGAAGCGCTCAAGACTGCTCATCAGAATCGTCCACGAATACTTCAATCGGGAGAGGGTGATTGATCACGTAGACACCGTAGTTCCGGTCGTGCTCGTTGGGTTGGAACACGCCGCTCGCGTCCCTGGCGCGGGCCAGCAGCGTATATTGCCCCGGTTTTTTCGGTGTAAGCCAATCGAATTTCCAACGTCGCCACGCATGCCGCCGCACAGGATCCACGAACTGCGCCTCGGCCCAGGTTCGGCCACCATCGGTGCTCACTGCGATGTCGGCCACATCGGTCTCGCCTGTCCATGCAGCACCGGAAATTGTGTAGATCCGGTTCGGGACCAGCGTTTCGTAAACACGCGGTCGTGCGATCTCGGACTTGAGCTGCATTTCGCCCAACGGCCGCCGCACGGGCTTCCCGTCCATCGAAGCCCAGTAGGCATAATCCGATGTCTGCCAGTAACCGTGAAACGGCTCACATACGGCCTGGATGCGCATCAGCCACTTGACGGAAGCCATTCCATAATGACCGGGTACAATTGCGCGCACCGGATACCCGTGGTCCGGCGGCAGATCACGACCGTTCATCTGGTAGGCAATCAGGACTTCCGGTTGAACTGCTTTGGCTCGTGGCAAGCTCCAGGCGTAGGAAATCGGATCCGGGGGCAGGGGCTCTTCCTTGGGTGTTCCGCAATCCGCCCCTTCGAACAGGATCTCGCAAACATCTTCCTCCATGCCGGCACGCTCCAGCAATGCTCGCAGGGGCACACCGGTCCATTCGGCATTGCTGACCGCACCGAGTTCCCATTGTGCTCCTTGCACCTGCGGGACGAGAAAGACCCGGCTATTGCCCGCGCATTCCAAAGTCGCGATCCGGGTCTCGCATGGCATGCTTCGCAACTCGTCGTAGCTCAATGTGAATGGATGCCTGACAGCACCATCGACGCGTAGTTGATAAGAGGCGCCGTCCAGGGCTGGTGTCGGAAAATGATTTCGTATGTAGAACAGCTCCGTCGGGGTGAGGTACGAGTCGATCCTATCGAAGGGAGCCTCCAGATTCTTTGGCTCCTTTTGTCGGATTGTGAGACCGGCCGAAAAGGACAGACCCGTATTGTCGACGTAATGCTTTTTTGAACCGTCCATTATCGTCACCTTATAGACTGCTGATCAGGCGTGCAGTGCTTCCGGCGGCAGCCCTGAGCCAAAGTCAGGTGAATCGTCATGGCAATCCCAAGCAACGCCAGGAACAGAGCCACAATCACGCCTCGCCTGGAGAGGGAGCGGTTCGCGAATTGACCGCTGCTCATTTCATCAACCAATCGAACATAACGCCATGCGAAGAGATTCACGACTGCGCCGATCGCGACAAGCGCCGTTCCGAACCAAAGTGAGGGCCCGTGCGGGGCCACGCCCGACGCGGATTGTGTGATGTGGGGCTGGTCGGCAAACAGCTCGAAATGCGCCACCACGAGCCCGAAACCCATCAAAGCGATGCCGGTGCGAATCCAGGCGAGAAACGTTCGCTCTTGCGCGAGATAAACCCGCAGGTCAGTCACAGGCTTCGACGTGATATCCATTTCGTCTCCAGACGATTCGCAGGCACGCGTCGCAGGTCATCGGGGCAGGACGCGCCGCTCCTGGCAATGTACTCGGCATACCGGAAATGACTTGGGCTCTATTGCTCTCATCGTGTCGGTTTTGCGTCTTAAGCGGCCGCTTTAGATCCCCGACTCTCGAAATGGGTCGCCGTTTCGTCCGGCGCGCCCAGAGGCGGCGTGCACCAGCCTATTGCCGATGCCGATACGACCGCTTCGGGTCGATTCTCGGTGGTGTCGTGACAGGCGGGGATCCTGCCGATGATCGGGCAACACGCCGTCAGTCGGTTTCCGTCCACCAACTGTGTGAAGGCTGATGGCTGCGAAAGGCCTGGTGCTCGGCAGGGAAGTCGCCCCGAAGAGGTGAGCACCCTCTGCACTGACCGGCCTAGGTTCAGCGGCATATCCGCATGCTCGTCTATGCAGATCACAAGCAGCTGTCGCCTGGCATGCTCATTGCCTGTCTCTATGAATGTGTTAGTTTTCCCGATGCACGGCGACAACGAGCCTGTTAGCGGAGCGCTGCAGTTGGAATCGCTTCGGTTAGGCGCTGAGGGAGGCGATATCCCCCAGGTATGGGAGGATGGCGAACGCCTCTTCCGCCGGCGTTGGCGCTTGGATGCTGACGGTAACCGCAGCGCAGTTCTGGTCGTGCAATTCGCCGCGGAGCACCCGCCACCGGCCAGTCTCGCTCGGCTCGCCCACGAATACGGATTGAGGGACGAACTGGATAGCTCGTGGGCGGTGAGACCGCTGGAGCTTGGGTCCGAGCGCGGGCGCAGCGTGCTGGTGCTCGAAGATCCCGGCGGCGAGCCACTCGACCGTCTGCTCGGCGCTCCAATGGAGGTGGGACGCTTCCTGCCCCTCGCCATCGGCATTGTCGTGGCGGTGGGCAAGCTCCACCAACGCGGTCTCATCCATAGGGATCTCAAGCCGGCCAATATCGTGGTGAACTGCCCGGACGGACAGGTGCGGCTCACCGGGTTCGGCCTCGCCTCGCGTCTGCAGCGCGAACGCCAATCCCTCGGGCCTCCGGAAACCATCGCCGGCACGCTTGCCTACATGGCGCCCGAACAGACCGGTCGGATGAATCGCTCGGTCGATTCCCGCAGTGACCTCTACTCACTTGGCGCGACGCTTTACCAGATATTGACCAACCACCTCCTGTTTGCCGCAGCCGATCCAATGGAGTGGGTCCACTGCCACATAGCAAGCAAGCCGGTGCCCCCCGGCAAGCGGCGGAAGGAGATTCCTGGCGCCATCTCCGCGATCATTATGAAGCTGCTCGCCAAGACCCCCGAGGACCGCTATCAAAGCGCAGCTGGCCTGGAGATCGACCTCCGGCGCTGCCTTGCTGCCTGGGAGACCGAGCGCCGGATCGATGCCTTCCCGTTGGGCGAACACGACACGGCAGGCCGCCTTCTCATTCCCGAGAAACTATATGGGAGAGCGGACGAAGTCGATGCCTTGCTCGCCGCCTTCGATCGCATCGTCAAGGGCGGCGCACCTGAGTTGGTGCTGGTTTCCGGATATTCAGGGATCGGCAAATCTTCGCTCGTCAATGAACTGCATAGGGTATTGGTGCAGCCGCGTGGGCTCTTTGCATCCGGGAAGTTCGATCAGTACAAGCGCGACATCCCCTACTCAACGCTGGTGCAGGCCTTTCAGAACATTGTGCGATCTCTTCTCGTCAAGAGCGACGCCGAGTTGGCGCGATGGCGCGATGCACTTCTGGAGGCGTTTGGGCCGAACGGACGGCTGATGGTCGATCTGATCCCCGAACTGAAGTTCATCATCGGCGAACAGCCGCCCGTCCTGGAGCTTGAGCCGCAACAGGCACAAAAACGATTTCAGCTCGTGTTCCGACGACTTATCGGAGTCTTCGCGAGTCCTGAACATCCGCTGGCGCTCTTTCTCGATGATTTGCAATGGCTCGACGCTGCGACGCTGGATTTGCTCGAGGATCTGCTGACCAGGCCGGATGTCCGGCACTTGATGCTGATCGGCGCCTACCGGGACAATGAAGTCGATTTCGCCCACCCGCTCATGCGCAAGCTCGAAGCTATCCGCAAAGCTGGCGCGATGGTGCAGGATATTGTTCTTGCGCCGCTCGGGCGCGAAGACCTGGGGCAGTTGATTGCGGATTCCGTCCGCTGCGAATTCGAACACTCCGCCCCATTGGCCCAACTGGTGCATGAGAAGACCAACGGCAATCCATTCTTCGCCATTCAGTTCGTTTCCACCCTTGCCGAAGAGGGACTGCTCACGTTCGACCAGGGCAATGTGCGATGGTGTTGGGACCTCGATCGCATTCATGCCAGGGGCTACACCGACAATGTCGTCGATCTCATGGTCGGCAAGTTGCATCGGCTGCCCCTCGAAACCCGGAATGCTTTGCAACAGCTTGCCTGCATAGGAAACAGCGCGGAATTCACGCTGCTCGGGATGCTGTATCGGGGCTCCACGGAGGACATGCATGGCGACCTTTGGGAAGCGGTCCGAACGGGACTCGTGTTCCGCTCGGAGGCTGCCTATAGGTTCCTTCATGACCGGGTCCAGGAAGCCGCCTATTCACTGATTCCTGAGGACTCGCGCGCGGCTGCCCATCTGCGGATCGGCAGGCTGCTAGCGGCGCACACGCCGCCGGACAAGCGAGAGGAGGCCATCTTCGAGATCGTCAATCAGCTGAACCGCGGCGCCACTCTGATCACCTCGGCGGACGAGCGCGAGCAGCTTGCCGAGGTCAATCTGATCGCGGGCAAGCGCGCGAAGGCGTCCACCGCTTATGCCTCGGCTCTCACCTATCTCGCCGGCGGCGCGGCGATGTTGGCGGAAGACTCGTGGGTGCGCTGGCCCGACCTCACCTTCGCGCTCGAGCTGAATCGGGCCGAATGCGAGTTCCAGACCGGCGCGCTGACGGAAGCCGAGCAGCGACTGACGGCTCTGTCGGCCCACGCCGCAACGACTGTCGAGCGCGCCAGCGTCACTTGCCTGCTAGCCGATCTGTACACGAGCCTGAACCAAGGCAGCCGCGCGGCCGCTGTCAGTCTCGACTACCTGCGACATCTGGGCGGGGAGTGGTCGCGGCATCCGACAGCGGAGGAAGTGCGCCGCGAATACCAGCGGATCTGGTCAATGCTTGCAGACCGCCAGATCGAAGCACTCGCCGATTTGCCCTTGATGAGCGACCCGGCATCTCTCGGCACAATCGATGTCCTGACCAGACTTGCGGCGCCGGCCTGGTACATGGATGCGAACCTGGCTTCCCTGATCATCTGTCGGGTTGTCAATCTCAGCCTCGAGGGCGGCAACAGTGATGGCTCGTGCTACGCTTATGTGGTGCTTGGCTTGATCGCCGGATCGCGCTTTGGTGACTATCAGGCCGGTTTTCGATTCGGCCGGCTCGGCTGTGACCTTGTGGAACAGCATGGGCTGAAGCATTTCCAGGCCAGGACCTATGTGATCTTCGGAAGTGTTGTCCTGCCGTGGACGAGACATGTCCGGGCTGGCCGCGATCTGATACGTCACGCGTTCGAGGCGGCTAACAAGATCGGTGACCTCACTTTCGCCGGGTACTGCTGCAACCACCTGAACACGAACCTTCTCGCTGCAGGCGATCCGCTCGATGAGGTGCAGGGCGAAGCCGAGCGTGGTCTCGCCTTTACACAGAAGATCCGGTTCGGTCTTGCCCTTGACGCCATCGTCGCGCAGCTCGGGCTTGTTCGGTCGCTTCGTGGCTTGACGCCGAAGTTCGGTTGCCTTGACGACGAGCGGTTTGCCGAGCTTGAGATGGAGCGTCGCTTCTCCGCCAACCCGGATCTGACGGGGCCCGAGAGCATGTACTGGCCCCGCAAGCTGCAAGCGCGCTTCTTTGCCGGCGACTATGCGGCCGCCCTCGAGGCTGCGGAGCGGGCGCAACGAGTTATCTGGTCGTCGCCGTCACACTTCGAAACGGCGGAATATGAGTTTTACGGTGCACTCGTCCAGGCGGCATCCTGGCATTCCGCAGCGGCTAGCCAGCGGCGGCAGCATGCCGAAGTTCTCGGCGCGCACCACCGACAGCTTGAAATCTGGGCGGCGAATTGCCCGGAGAATTTCGAGAACCGCGCCGCGTTGGTGGGCGCTGAGATTGCTCGTATAGAGGGCCGCGATGCTGACGCGATGCGCCTCTACGAACAGGCCATCTCCTCAGCCCGCTCAAACGGCTTCGTGCACAACGAGGCGATCGCCTATGAGCGTGCTTCCGCCTTCTACCGGGCGCGCGGCTTTGACCAGTTCGCCGAGCTCTACTTGCGCAACGCCCGCTACAGCTACCTGCGCTGGGGAGCCCATGGCAAGGTGCGGCAGCTCGATGAGTTGTATCCGCGCCTCAGAACGGAAGAGCCGGCGCCCGCTCCCACGAGCACGATCGGGGCTGCGCCGGTCGAACACCTCGACCTGGCGACCGTGATCAAGGTGTCGCAAACAGTGTCAGGCGAGATGGTTCTCGAGAAACTGCTCGACACACTCATGCGCACCGCCATCGCGCATGCGGGTGCCGAGCGCGGCCTGTTGGTCGATACCCGCGGGGCTGAGCCAAGGACGGCGGCGGAAGCCACGACCAGCGGCGACGCTGTTCTCGTGCAGCTGCGCGACGAACCCCTGGCCGCGGACTTGCTGCCGGAATCGGTTCTGCATTATGTCCTGCGCACCGGCGAGGGCGTAACTGTGGACGATGCCACGGCCCACCCGCAGTTTGCGGCGGATCGCTATGTCCGCCAGCGCCAGGCGCGATCTATTCTCTGCCTCCCCTTGATCACCCAGGCCAAGCTGATAGGCGTGCTCTATCTCGAGAACAACCTGGCCCCTCGCGTCTTCGCGCCGGCCCGTATCGCGGTGCTGAAGCTGCTCGCAGCGCAGGCCGCAATCTCACTTGAGAACAGCCGTTTGTACCGTGACCTGGCGGAACGCGAAGCCAAGATCCGCCACCTGGTCGACGCCAACATCATCGGCATCTACGTCGCCGATTTCGAAGGTCAGATCTTTGAGGCCAACGGCGCGTTTCTGCGCATAGTGGGATACGATCGCGAGGATCTCGCCGCAGGTCGCCTGCACCTGGACGACCTGACGCCCTCTGAATGGCGCGACCGTACCGCGCAGGCCCAGTCCGAGCTCAAGATGACCGGCGCAGTCCAGCCCTATGAGAAGGAGTACTTCCGCAAGGACGGCAGCCGGGTTCCCGTCTTGCTCGGCGCTGCAGCCTTCGATGAAACTGAGAACCAGAGTGTCATCTTTGTCCTCGATTTAACCGAGCGCAAGCGGGCGGAGGCTGAGGCACACGAGAGCGAGCGGCGCTACCGCGAGGTGCAAATGGAACTGGCGCACGCGAACCGCGTCGCAACCATGGGTGAGCTCACGGCATCAATCGCCCACGATGTGAACCAGCCCATCGCCGCGACGGTCATCAACGCCCAGACGGGGCTGCGTATTCTCGACGGCCAGATGCCGGATCTGGAGGAGGTACGCCAGGTGCTTGCCAGCATCGTTAAGGATGGCAATCGAGCGGGCGAAGTCATAGGCCGGATCCGTGCCCTCATAAAGAGGGCGCCGGCCCAGGACGATCGCTTGGAGCTCAACGAAGCAATCCTTGAGATTGTCGCGCTGACCCGTGCCGAAGTAGTGAAGAATGGGGTTACAGTGCAGACGGAACTCGCGGATGGGCTGCCGTCCATTCAAGGAGATCGGGTCGAACTGCAACAGGTCCTCTTAAACTTGATCATCAACGCCGTCGAGGCAATGAGCAGCGCTGGCGAGGGGGTTCGAGAATTGCTGATCAGCACCGGCCATGCCGAGTTGGGCGGCGTGCTGGTTTCAGTGCACGACTCGGGTCCAGGGTTGGCTCCATCAAATCTCGAGCACCTCTTCCGGGCCTTCTACACGACGAAGCCAAGCGGATTGGGGCTCGGTCTGTCAATCTGCCGGTCAATCATCGAGGCGCGCGGCGGACGATTGTGGGCAACCGCAAACCTGCCCCACGGCGCCGTCTTTCAATTCACGTTGCCTGCTTACCCAGATCTTGCGATGTGATTGAGGCGCTGGGGACTTGCGCTTGCCGAGGCTGGGAAGCACCAACAGCATGCTGGCCGCGCGATGCGAGGCTATTTACATTCCCGCCGGGTAGATGCCAAAAGCCCGGTGTCCGCATTCTATTCAGCCACTCTCTGATAGCCGAATGAAAAGATTTTTTGGCCGCCCACGCGAGCAAGCTTACCGTCCTGAAAGATAATCATCGTCTCCAGCATCGTATGACCGATCAGTTTGCCATCCCTGTAGACCGGCGATCCGAGATAGATGCCTGTGCCGATCCGCCGGCCGGTGAGGACTTCGAGCTCGTTTGTGGTTACGTGGGTCGCTACGCCGTTCGCGTCACAGTAGATCGCCGTTGCCCTGCCGGCGATCACAGGTATACCGGCGTCGACCGTGATCTGGCCGTCCGGCTTCAGCATTGGCATTGCCAGCATCGTATCGAGTGCGATTTCGGTGACCAGCCCAGCAAGGGCTGCACGCGGTCGGATCGCGTTGTAGAAAACGACTACGGAAGCACCCTCCCTTGAGGCACGCGCCTCGGCAAGGTCGGGGCGGCGAAGGACCCGCGCCGAGTTGCGTCCATAAACCAGCCCATTGCGGTCAATGGCGATCAGGCCGGCGTCGACCTCGGGATTGCGATCCATGACGGTGTCTACAGCCGCCTGTGCCGGCTGCCCTCCTTTCATCAGGTCGAGAACCTGCTGATTGACCTCGACCCCGCCAAGGCCGATCGCTATCGGCATGCGATGACCGGTAACGAGACCAGCCAGAGGGTCGGCCCTCAGGAAGCTTTCAGGGGCCGGTCTGTCGGGTCCGCTGGAGATCACAGCCGCGAAGGTGGCGGCTGCGACCTCCGGTGGCGGATCGGTCCCTGTGACCTCACCCTCGATAAAGAGCGTCGACGTGCCGCCGCGCTGCGTTTCATGGCGCAGGAGCTTACCGTCCGCCGTGATCACGGCGAAAGCCGCGAAGCCGCCGATGCTGCCAGTGCCAACGCGCTCGACCGCGCGCAAGCTGCGATAGATGGCCAAGCCAGCATTTGGCCCGTGGGCGGCGATACCGATGGTCATTTTAGTTGCCTTCTAACGTCATTGGATCGGCGACGTTGAGCCGGGTGATGTAACGCTGGACTAGCAAAGCAAGGATGAGCGGCGGGATTGTGGAAAGGACGCTGCCTGCAGCGAACAGCGTCATGCCGAAATTGGCCCCTCCGCTCGGCATGGTTGGCGAAAATGCGAGCAGGGCGGGAGATAACGTCTGCTTCGCCGTACCCCCAGTGAGAACGACTGCGAACAGCAACTCGTTCCAGGCGGTCAGGAAGGCGATCACAAAGGCGGCCGCAATTCCAGGCAACGCCATTGGAATGGTAATATGCCAAAGCGCCCGCAGGCGACCGCAACCGTCGATGCGGGCAGCGCGTTCGATCTCGATCGGCAAGCTCGCAAAATAGCCCATCAACACCCAGGTCAACAGGGGCACGACCGCTGTCAGGTAGGTGACGATCAGGCCGAGATAGGTGCCGACGAGGTGAAGGGCTGAAAGGATCACGAAATAAGGGATAAGGACCGCGATGGGCGGTAGCAGCCGGACGGAGAGCAGCGCAAAGAGGAGCGTGTTCTTGAAAGGGAAGCGATAGCGGCCGAATCCATAGCCGCCGATGATCGCCATGGCGGTTCCGATGACCGCCACCGGGATCGCAACGATGGCGCTGTTGAGGAACCCGCTCGCGACCGCCTCCGGCTGTCCGCCGAAAACATCATTGATCGTTGCGATCCCCATGATGGCCTCGTAATTGGCGAAGCCCATTCCACTCGGCCATTGCAACAGGCCGCCGTTGACAAGCGCATTGAATGGCATCAGCGAAGCCCACACCAGCGCGAGGATAGGGATAAATGTCCATGCGATCACCAGCGCTATGCTGACCCAAAGGACTGCATACTCGCCAGCGGTTTTTCTCATGACAGCATCGCCTCTCCTGGGGTCGGCATTCTGGATCGGGCTTCCTCGCCTGCCGCGGCGTCAGCAATTCTTGCCAGTCGTTGTCGGCGCATCAGAGCGAAGAAATAGAGTGTGGTGATGATCATTCCGACCGCAACCAGGATATAGCTGGCGGCAGCTGCAAGTCCGTAGCGGGAGAACTCGAAGGTGTAACGGAAGATCAGCATTGGAAAGGTCTGCGAGGCGGTGCCCGGGCCGCCGCGGGTCATCGCGAAGAGCAGGTCGAAGCTGCGGAATGCTTCCACCGTGACCGCCACGAGGACGACCGTCACGGTTGGGCGCAGATGCGGCAGCGTAACGTGAATGAAACGCTTGAACGCAGATGCGCGATCGATCCGAGCCGCCTGATAGAGGCTGTCGGGCACCGTTTGCAGTGCCGCGAGAAAGAAGAAGGCGCCGAGCGGCGTAATGTGCCAGACAAAGGCAATTGCCACCCAGTAAAGAGCGGTAGTCTCGTTGACCCAGGCATGGTTGGCCTTCACCAGTCCAAGCGAGTGCATGACGCCGGTCAGCGCACCGAATGTTGGATTGTTGATAAAAATCCAGGCCGTCGCGGTCACCACTTCGGAGATCGCCCAGGGAAGCAGGATAGCGGCACGCAAGAAACGGCGCCCCGGGAAATCCTCGTTGAGGACAAGGGCAATGCCGAGTCCGAGAGGGAGCGAGGCGCAGGCCACTACGGCCGTGAATTTGAGGCTCAGCAGCATCGCCGCGATTGCCTCGGAGCTGGTGAGGATTTGCCGATAGTGGTTGAATCCAATGAATTCCTGTGTGCGTAGGATCACGTCGCGATCGTGAAAGCTGATCCATGCGGCGTAGATGAGCGGCAAGATGAAGATGACGGCATTGAACAGGACCAGACTGGCGACGATCCTGAGGGCGAAGCGCGAATCGGATTGCGCAAGCGATTTCAAGCTGCGGCTTACCATCGTAGATCGTTCGGGAAGATACGGTCACCGGTGCTGTCGAACAGATAGATGTCTGCCGGCGAGGTGTTTAGCGAGATCGCGTCGCCGACCCGGAAACGCGTGTCGGGACGGGCTCTGACTTTGATGAGTTCGGCGCTTTCGCCGCCATAGGTAACGTGAAGAAACTGATCCGAGCCGAGCGGCTCGACGGCGTAGACCCGTCCCATTCCATGCAGAGGCAGACCGCGGGGTTCAATCGACAATCCTTCCGGCCGTATACCAAGCGTGAGCATCCCCGGACGCGCCTGCACCGCGGGGCTCATGCCTGCTTCGAAGGGTATGGTGATGCCCGATCCCTGGAACGCAAGACTACCCGCGGACTCAACCCACCGTCCGGCGATCAGATTCATGCTCGGACTGCCGATGAATCGCGCTACGCCAGTATTGGCGGGCAGTTGGTAGACCTCGTCCGGAGTCCCGTATTGCCGAAGCTTGCCGCCGTCCATGACCGCAATCCGATCGGCCAATGTGAGTGCCTCGACCTGATCATGAGTGACATAGATGAAGGTCGAGTCGAGCCGCTCGTGAAGCTTCTTGATTTCAACGCGCATTTCGCCGCGCAGCTTGGCGTCGAGCGCCGATAGCGGTTCGTCGAACAGGAAGACGAGGGGGTCGCGCACCGCGGCGCGGCCAAGGGCCACACGCTGTCGCTGGCCCCCCGAAAGCTCATGCGGGCGTCGGTTGAGCAATTCGCCGATGCGCAACAGTTTCGCCGCGGCGCGCACGCGCTCATCGATCTCTGTTCGACCAACCCTGGCCATGCGCAGCGGAAAGGCAATATTTTCGTACACCGTCTTGTACGGGTAAAGCGCGATGTTCTGGAAAACCATCGCAACATTGCGCTTCTCGGGCGGGACGTGCTCGATCGCACGGCCGTCGAAGAGGATTTGGCCGCTCGTCGGTGCATCCACTCCGGCAATCAGGTTCAGGGTCGTGGTCTTGCCACAGCCCGACGGCCCCAGTAGCACAACGAATTCTTTGTCGGCGACCTCGAGGTCAAGCGAATCGATTGCGGTCGTCTCGCGATAGCGACGGCAAAGTTGTCGGAGAGCCACTGCTGTCATACGCTGGGCAAGGGGTTATTGTTTGGCATATTTGGATCGGAGGGTTTCCCAGCTTTCCTTGGTGGCGAGCACAACATCCTTCGGAGACGCTGTACCCTTGAGGAGCAGTTCATCCTCTATCATTTGCTGCGTCCCGACCTCCCATTCCTGGTGCCAGCCGGCCTTGAGCTGGTTGCCGGCGATGGCCTTCTGCCTTCCTTCAAACAGCCATTTGTAGTTCTCGTTGGCCAGCGGGGGATACATCCACTTCGTTATCGCCTGCTTTACCTCCGGATCGTCGTAGACTTCGGGGAAGGGCACTTGCAAATTGGCCAGGGTCGCCCAAGCCTTGTGCATCCGCAACTTATGGTTCTTGTCACGCCAGCTAAATGATTTCATGAGGTCAAAGGCTGCCTCGAGCTCGGCGTCCGTGCGCGGCGAGTTGCTCATGACATGCAGGGCATGGCCGACCAGCGTGGTCCCGTGTGTCGAGCCGGGCATAACGGGATTCATGTTGAAGTATGGCGCAAAGTCGCTGTTCTTCGGGTCGGAATAGGCGAAGCTGTTGTAGTCCGATTGGTAGTGGAAGGCATGCAGCCCTTTCATCCATGAACTGGCCATCTGGGGCTCCTGCCAGGTCAGGATGGCTCGCGGCACGAGGTCCTCATCCCACCACCGTTTCCAATCCGAGAGAACCTTCAGGATCGGAGTATCGAGGCCGAACGTCGATTTCATGTCATCGTCAACCAGCCGTTCCCCTTCCGAGGCGCAGTGAGCATAGAGTGCCCATGGGGTGCCGGTCCAGGACTTGAACCAGGTCGGCAGGATAGGGTTTTCGACGATACCCTTCTTCTTGAGATCGACTGCCTGCTTGTAGATATCGTCCCAGGTCTGCGGATAGTCGCTGGGGTTGGCTGTCGCGTCGTAACCACCCGATGCGAGAACCTTTTCATTGCGGAACATGCAATAAGGCCCGCCATTGTAGTAGGTCAGGCCGATGCGCTTGTGGTCCGGCCACGACAGGGCGTCGGCGCCGATACCTGGGAACTCCTCGTTTTTTATCTTGTCGAGGTCCGGCATGTCGTCGATCGGTCGAATCCACTGGGCGGCGAACCAACGGGATGCCTGCCCGCGCTGAGCACGGAACAGATCGAGACGCGTGCCAGAGACAAGCTTGGTCTCCATAACTGCGGCGTAGTCGCCCGAAGTCGGCTGGAGATTGACCTTGATCCCGTATTGCTCGGTAAAGAGCCGGGCACTTTCAGCGATGATCTCGTCACCAAACGGCCAGAAAGTGTAATTGAGTTCAATATCATCGGCGACCGCTGGAAAAGGAGTGAGGCCGGTGGTGCTCGCGACCGCGAAGCCGCCCAAGGACAGGTTCCTGATGAATTTCCGTCGGTTGAGGCACGCGCCGTGAGGCGCCATGCTGCTGCTCATCTGATGATCTCCTCCGCTATATCTGGTTGTCAGGCCCCTATTCGCTGGCGACGAACCTCGCGTCCCTCCCTTTGTCTGGCATCTTCTGATCGCCTCTTTTCATCCTGAACCAGTGTCCTCCAGCCATGACGCGGCGTCAATTGTTGGAGCTAAAAGGCGTATCTGGCTGGCCTCTTGCAGGTTTGGTCGACGCTCGCGAGAGGCAACACGAGCCGTTGTCGGTCATTACGGGCTCGACCTCGACGCTCAAGGTTCAGCAGTACCCCCCGCCGGGTGCCGTAGGCGAGGTGAATTCAATCCGCCAGGCAAGGTGATGCGGCGAATCCCTACCTACGCAGGGTCAAACTGGAATTTGCCGGCCAATTTCAACAAGCCGGTCGTTGGGCACTTTCAGATAGTCGCTCATCCGCGCCGAGTTGCGACTCATGGCAGCGAATGGCTCCCTTTGCCATGATGGCAGGCCTCGGCCATCCTCGCGGGGGACAATGCTCGTGCGGCCGACGTAGTAGGTGACGTCGGTCAGATCGATTGCGCGGTCCGCCGCCATGCAGGATGCAAGAAGCTTTGGAACGTCCGGTATTTCCATGAAACCATACCTGGCTTCGACAAGCCAAAAATTGGGAACTTCCTGCATGACGGTGAAGCGATCTGCTTCTGCAACCCGTGGCACGGATAGAATAGACCAGCGCAGTACGAGCACTCGTTCTTGCAGGGCGCGATTAAGTTGCACATGCCAGAGCATGACGGGTGGCACACCTTTGGCGGAAAGCGTCAAGAATACTGCTGTACCAGGCACGCGCGCCACTGTACCGGATTGTAATTCCGCGAGGAATCTGTCGGTCGGAATCAGCGTTTTCTGGACGCTGTTGTGCAAAGCTGTCGTACCGCGGTGCCAGATCCACATGATTGCATAGACCGCTAGGGCCATCGCAAGGGGTACATAACCGCCTTGGAAAAACTTGGTCATGTTGGCTGCAAAGAATGCGCTGTCGACGATCAAAAACAGTCCGGCAACGGCGCCGGCAGTAACGAGGCTCCACTGCCAGATCTCGCGCATGGCAATGAACAACAGAACGGAGGTCATCAGCATTGTCATTGACACGGCAATGCCATAGGCAGCGGCGAGATTGTCGGATTTGCCGAAGCCTATGGTGAGGGTCACGGTGGCAATCATCAGCAACCAATTCACAGCGCCGACATAGATCTGGCCAAAGCCTTCAGCCGATGTCTGCCTGACGTTGAAGCGCGGCATCCACCCGAACTGAATTGCCTGGCGTGTCATGGAAAAGGCACCAGTGATGATCGATTGGCTGGCAATGATCGTCGCGACGGTTGCCAGGACAATCAGAGGAGTCAGCAGCGCTGGCGGGCAGAGACTATAGAAAATACTGCCGTCGGTTGGCGAGCCATTCAAAACAATGGCGGCTTGGCCGATATAGTTGAGAACGAGGCTTGGAAAAACCACGAAGTTCCAGGCGAGCCGGATCGGCACAGGACCAAAATGGCCCATATCGGCGTAAAGCGCTTCGGCACCCGTGACGCAAAGAAACACGCCGCCAAGAACGAGGAAGCCAGCCAATCCAGTTGAAGCGAGATACTCCAGCCCGCGGTAGGGGTTGATTGCCGCGAGAACGCCTGGATACTGCAAGATGCCGTAGACACCCATGGCGGCCATCACGCCAAACCAGATCAGCATGACCGGTCCAAAGCTCTTGCCAATCCGGGTTGTTCCCAGCGGCTGAAGGGCGAACAAGGCGACCAAGATGGCAACCGCGCCATAAAGCACCCATGGCGTCAAGCCAGGCGTCACGTGTTCAACGCCTTCAAGCGCCGAGAGAACCGAAATGGCTGGCGTGATCGCACCGTCACCGTAGATCAGCGCTGCGCCAAACACGCCTGCTGCGACGATGACAGGGCGGTTCTGCTTCTTCACGCCGAGCAACGACATCAAAGCCAGGATGCCGCCTTCACCATCGTTGTCGACGCGCATAGCGAAATTGACGTATTTGACGGTGGTAATGATGATGAGTGTCCACAGGATCAAGGAAACCGACCCCAGGATGGCCATTGCGTCGGGCTTGCCACCGGTCAGGGCAAGGACGGTCTTGAACGTATAAAGCGGGCTGGTTCCGATATCACCGAAAACGATGCCCAGAGCCGCAAGACCGAGTACTGGGATGCCAGCTTGGCGGTGACTTTTTCGGACAATCGAGATCCCTTCCAGATCGTGTTCCTTCATCAACCCCCGCGCGGCAGCAAGGACGCCCCGGCTGCGCTCTCCATCCCACCACCGACCCCGGCCAGGCCGGCCGCACCGCCGACAATACCGACTCCCATCATGGTGAGCGCAACGCGACGTCCAGGTTCAATGTCCATGACGTTTCCTCTTGGAGACCGTCTCCACACGCCGTCGCCCTCGGGTTGCACTTATGATGCTGCCCTCATCCAAACAGCGGATAAATCAGTGATCGGCTTCGAACTGTCAGCTCATGTGAATGAAGTGCCGCCATCCTTTTTACCGTGGTGAGCGCGCTATCAATTTTTCACAACGAGCCGGCCCTGACTTTTTCAAAATTGCGGCGAACAGCTGAGTCCTGCGGCAATGCACCGAACGCGCCAAGACTGCTGCTTCGCGGATCCTCGCGGGCCGGATGTCGGCAAAGGAAGCAAGGAACGCCTTTAGCGGGCTCCGCCTCAAGGACAACTATACGTCGACTGGTCACCGGTATCCCACGGGATGGGTTCCGCTGGTGGAAGTCGCGCTGACGACGCCGCTCGATGGGCCGGACGCGGGTTCACCGCAGGGACCATCAATCCGGGCGTCATCTGGGTGAGAAGCAATTCCAGTTCGGGCTGGAGGGGATCGTGCCGATCAACTCGCGCTCGGGTGAGGTCTTGGCGTCAGCGCCAAGATCCACTTCTACTACCTCGGCAATATCTTTCCCAACAGCATCATCGGCAAGCCATTCTTCGACTGAAAAACACGGCGAAGCCGCTCTGCCGATATAGTCGGTGGAGCGCCCTTCGCTGCCTTCAAGAGGTTCTCGACACATGAAGAGGACGGGAGATGGCGGCAGAGATCGCGCGGATGGCGGCAGCGGCCTTGGCTTATCGCCGAAGATCCAGGCCCCCGATTGAATCTCTCCAGTACATCGAGCAGGCAAGATTGGTTAGGTTCGATCGCCATCCGGGCCAACCCGTTTTGCCACTAATTCCTCCGAGTCTCCAACTTGCCGTAACGGTCCGTGATCGTGCTCCAGCGCAAATCAGCACCAATCGCCGCAAACCCGACAAAGCGTTTGCCCCGCTCCACGCGTAGCGTCGCTGCGTTGATGAGCCAGCAACCTGCCAGGCTCACAATGGTGAGGAGTGCGCGGTGATGCCTACCGGACCAGACGGACTGCCAGGCGGCAAAGGGTCTTCGCGTCGACGATCGACGATCGCCAAGGTTGCGCTTTCCGCTGTCGTCGTGGCGCCGACCGTCCTGACGGCATGTCAGCCGGCCGTCCTCGACCCGAAAGGGGTGGTCGGGATTGCAGACAAGACGATCCTGATCGATTCGCTCGCGATCATGCTGGCTATCGTGGTGCCGACGATCGCCGCGACCTTTGCCTTCGCCTGGTGGTATCGAGCTTCCAACACGAAAGCGACATACCTGCCGGATTGGGAGTATTCGGGTCGCATCGAATTCATCGTCTGGGCCATTCCGATCCTTGTGATCATGCTCCTGGGCGGCGTGGCCTGGATCGGATCGCACGACCTCGATCCCGCGAAACCGCTGGCATCGAACACGCCACCGCTGGAGGTCCAGGCCGTTGCGCTGGATTGGAAATGGCTCTTCATCTACCCGCATCAGCGTGTCGCGAGCGTCAACCAGCTTGTGGTTCCCGCCGGTACACCCATCCATTTCTCGCTGACGTCAGCGAGCGTCATGAACGCGTTCTTCGTACCGCAACTCGGCAGCATGATCTACACGATGAACGGCATGACAACGCAGCTGAACCTGCGCGCGGATGCACCAGGCACCTTCCGCGGCCTTTCGAGCCACTATAGCGGCGATGGTTTCTCGGACATGCATTTCGACGTGCGGGCGGTGCCGGCGGAGCAGTTCGCTGCCTGGATCGATGCGACGCGCAGCACCGGGCCAAGCCTCGACGCCGAGAGCTACGCGGCCTTGGCCAGGCAAAGCGTGAACGCCACCCCTTTCACCTTCGGTGAGGCCGATCCTGACCTCTTCGAGCAGATCGTCACGCAGCAATTGCCACCTGGACCTGGCCCGCAGACCGGCCGGCCCAACCCGAGCGTATCCCCACGGACGGAGCACTAAGCATGTTGGGAAAACTCAGCTGGGCTGCCATTCCCCTCGACCAGCCGATCCCCCTGATCACGGCCGCCCTGGTGGGCGTGGCGATCATCGGCGTCCTCGCATGGGTGACGCTGAAGGGTTGGTTGCCATACCTCTGGCGCGAGTGGATCACCAGCGTCGATCACAAGCGGATCGGGATCATGTACATCCTGCTCGCGATGGTGATGCTGCTGCGCGGCTTCGCCGATGCGATCATGATGCGGTCGCAACAGGCGCTGGCATTCCAGTCCGAAGGCTACCTGCCGCCCGAGCACTACAACCAGATCTTCTCGGCCCACGGCACGCTGATGATCTTCTTCGTTGTCATGCCGTTCGTGATCGGGCTGATGAACTTCGTCATGCCGCTGCAGCTTGGGATTCGTGACGTGGCGTTCCCGACTCTCAATTCGGTCAGCTTTTGGCTCACCGCCACCGGCGCTTTGCTCGTCAATATCTCGCTGGTGGTGGGCGAGTTCGCGCGCACCGGGTGGCTGCCTTATCCGCCGCTGTCGGAGCTGGCCTACTCGCCCGGCGTCGGCGTCGACTACTATCTTTGGTCGCTCCAGATCTCCGGTGTGGGGACGTTGCTGACCGGCGTCAACTTCGTCACGACGATCCTGAAGATTCGTGCCCCCGGCATGACCTTGATGCGGATGCCGATGTTCTGCTGGACGACGCTCGCCTCCAACCTGCTCATCGT
Source organism: Mesorhizobium sp. M0244 (assembly GCF_040321795.1). Taxonomy (NCBI): domain Bacteria; kingdom Pseudomonadati; phylum Pseudomonadota; class Alphaproteobacteria; order Hyphomicrobiales; family Phyllobacteriaceae; genus Mesorhizobium; species Mesorhizobium sp. M0244. Next base: position 72,126 of record NZ_JAMYSE010000014.1, read on the forward strand.
CGCGGCATTTCCCATCCTTACGGCGACCTTGGCGATGCTGCTGCTGGATCGCTATCTGGGCTTCCACTTCTTCACCAACGAAGCCGGCGGCAACGTGATGATGTTCATGAACCTGATCTGGGCGTGGGGACATCCAGAGGTTTACATCCTGATCCTGCCCGCCTTCGGCATATTTTCGGAAGTGATCTCGACCTTTTCCGGCAAGCCGCTGTTCGGCTACCGGTCGATGGTCATGGCGACGATGGCCATTTGCGTACTTTCCTTCACCGTGTGGTTGCACCACTTCTTCACCATGGGGGCCGGCGCCGACGTCAACGCGATTTTCGGTATCGCTTCGATGATCATTGCGGTGCCCACAGGCGTGAAGGTCTTCAACTGGCTCTTCACGATGTATGGTGGCCGGGTCGTCTATTCCCCACCGATGTTGTGGTCGATCGGCTTCATGGTCACATTCGTCATCGGCGGGATGACCGGTGTCCTGATGGCGGTGCCGCCGGCGGACTTCGTCCTGCACAACAGCCTTTTCCTTGTGGCTCATTTCCACAACGTCATCATCGGAGGCGTGCTCTTCGGCGCCTTCGCCGGCTACACCTACTGGTTTCCGAAAGCCTTCGGCTTCCGGCTGCACGAAGGACTCGGCAAGGCCTCGTTCTGGTGCTGGATCGTCGGCTTCTACGTCGCCTTCACGCCGCTTTATGTCGTGGGCCTCATGGGTATGACGCGCCGCATGCAGCACTACGATGTCCCCGAATGGCGTCCCTGGCTGCTGCTCGCGGCCGGCGGTGCGGTCATCATCCTGGTCGGCATAATCCTGCAGATAGCGCAACTCGTCGTCAGCATTCGCCGGCGTGAGGAACTTCGCGACGAGACCGGCGATCCCTGGAATGGACGCTCCCTCGAATGGGCGACATCTTCGCCGCCGCCAGCCTTCAACTTTGCGGTCATTCTGCACGTCGATGGCGAGGACGCATACTGGAGCACCAAGCAGCACGCGCGCCAAGAGGGCAGGTTGAGCGAAGAGCCCGCCTATACGGATATCGAGATGCCCAGAAACAGCCCGACAGGCTTCATCTGCGCCTTCTTCGCCACCTTCATGGGATTCGCGCTGATCTGGCACATCTGGTGGATCGTGGCCCTGGCGGCATTGGGCGCGTTCGCAACCTTCGTTGTCTTCGCCTGGCGCGATGAAGTCGAGTATGCGATTCCGGCTGAGGCGGTCGCACGCATCGATCGGGCCAACCGAAGCGCGCGCGGCGAAACGCTCGCGCTATTGGGGACGGCGTCGTGAGCGCGTTCGACGCGACTGTCGGCCAGGACGTCCCGAACCGTATCGGGCGGCATCGGAGCTCGTCGGGTCTGCAACCCACCGCGCGGCATTCGGCGGGTGCGCTAGGGTCGAAACGCATCATCGCAGGCTACGGCTTCTGGATTTTCCTGCTGAGCGACATCGTCATGTTCTCCGCCTTCTTCGCCGCCTACGCAGTGCTGGTCGATGCGACGGCCGGCGGGCCGAGCGGGCAGACGCTGTTCAACGTGGGCAATGTCGGCATCGAGACGGCCTGCCTTCTCCTGTCAAGCTTCACCTGCGGCCTCGCAAGCATCGGCGCCCGGACGCACAACGGATTCTGGTTCTACGGCGCGATGGCCGCGACCTTCATATTGGGGGCTACATTCGTTGGCATCGAAATTCGCGAGTTCACGGGCATGATTGCACTCGGGGCAGGCCCAACGCGAAGCGCGTTCCTCTCGGCCTTCTTTACACTGGTCGGCTGCCATGGCGTGCATGTGACCATCGGCTTGCTGTGGCTGCTTACGATGAGGGCGCAGGTGTTCGCCAAGGGATACCGGCCCGACATTCTCAGGCGCATGCTTTGCTTCAGCCTCTTCTGGCATGCCCTGGATATCATTTGGGTCGGATTGTTCACGATGGTGTATTTAATGGGAGTCGCGCAATGAGCCACATCGAACAGGAAAGAGGCCGCGACTACAAGGACACAGCGCCTGGGGACGAGCACCTCGACGGATACGAGGCTTCCGAAGATGTCGGGACTTACCTGATCGGGTTAGGGCTCGCGACGCTGCTCACCCTGGTGTCTTTCTTTATCGCGCGCACTACGCTGGTTTGGGAGCCGAGCATCCCTATCGCACTGGCCGTTCTCGCGATCGCGCAGATGGGCGTTCATCTCGTCTTTTTCCTCCACATCACCACTGGCCCCGACAACGTCAACAACGTCCTGGCGCTTGCCTTTGGTGTGCTGATCGTTCTGCTGGTCATCGTCGGTTCGCTCTGGATCATGGGACATATGAACCACAACATGATGCCCATGGATCAGATCATGCAGATGCAAAGCTGACCGCGGGCGAGGCGGTCGAGATCTATCGCGACAAGCTGCAGGATGCCGGAGCGCGGAGCTGTGCGCCGCGCCTTTGGTGAGGGATACATTGTCCCAACTCGCCCTGCGTCATCCTTCTGATGACATTACAGCGGAGGCGTTCGCCCGCTGAGAAAACCCCAGCCTCGCGAGCCCGGCCCGGATCTCTGGACAGCTCATGAACAGTTGCCACAGGAGCCCGCTCCGGTAGTTCTCGATCATGACCACGATCGGCCCCTGATCGATGGCGAGATAGGAGTCCGCGTACCAATCCATTGCCGGACTGAATGCGTCCCTGAAGCCATATTCCCCCCAGAGCCGGTCGCCCCGCGAAGCGAAGTGGCGTAGCGCGCGCTTGCTCTCCGCCGGGACGTAGGGGAGGGAGCCGATGGCACCGGTCGGAGCAATCACGCCGTGGTCCCGGTCGGGGGCGTGCGCAACGTAGCCGTTGACACTGTCGCTCGCGGTCAGACCCCAACATTCAGCGCTATAGCCGTCGAATTTCTCGGGATTGCGGATGCAATGCGCCTGGTTGATGCGCGTGAAGGCGACGTTCTGGCACCAATAGTCGGCGTAGCGGTCACGAAGCCGCCTTGGGTCGAGCCCCAGGAAAGAATAGTGGGCGAAGAAGAGGGGCCCTCCACGATCGGGTCCGAGAGGGAGCGGGACGCCATCAAAGCTTCGGCCGTTGGCAAAGGCTTGGCCCGCCGTCCAGCCGCGGTGATAAACACTCGGATCGATTGGATACCGTGGCGCCCCTGCCGCGAGGACGAATGTGATCAGGCACTCGTTCCAGCCGTTGATCATATGGTCCATCGCCCACCCGTGCACCGGGCTCCAATGCCAAAAGAGCGAGTCGGAGCCGCGGGTGAACCAGTCCCATTCGACATCCCGCCACAGCGCATCGATGAGGCTGCGCAAGATGCGCTCCTTGGCCTCCGGGCCTCTGAAATACTGCCGCGCCGAAAGAAGCCCCGCCATCAAATATGCCGTTTCGACGATGTCGCCGCCGTCGTCGCATTGACTGAACGGAATGGTTCGGCCGCTGTCGCCGTCCATCCAGTGAGGAAAGGCGCCGTGGTGGCGCTCAGCCTCGCCGAGAAAGCACGCCATTGTAATGAGGCGATCGAGAGCAGCTTGCCGGTCGATCCACCCGCGCTCGACGCCAGCAAGTATCGCCATGATGCCGAAGCCGGAACCGCCGGTCGTGACGACATGCGGTGTCGCGTTGCTCCGCTCGCGCGCGAGGCCGCTCGTCGGATGGCCAAAATCCCAGAAATATCGGAGCGTCTGTCGCTGCACGGTGTCGAGGAGCTCTCCCAAACACGTGTCCGGGTGAGGGGCACCGGCGTGCCTGCGTCCGATGGAGATCCTGGGAAGCGTTTCGATGCCGACCGCAATGTGCGCGCCTTTGCCGTCGACGCCGGGGGCATGGGAATTCGGTCCTTGATCGGGAGACTGCCAGTCGCTCTCCGCGCCGAGCGCACGCAATGCCGTATTCGGCAAGCGGCTGTGTGGTGTTGATGTCCTGCCCTTGAACAGGGTGCCAGGGGGATCGAGGCGCCGGGCTTGCGCGTTGCTGAAATCAGAATGCCGATGTTCCGCCAGCGGTCGGCGAGCTTGCGGCAATCGCGTAGCATTGGTTTCGGAGAGCGCGATCGGGTCAGTGTCTGTAAGGAGCGAGTTTATCAACATGGTTTCGCCATCAGAGTTTCGCTTCTTCTGCCCATTATCGGGGGATCGGCTCCTGTTTTGAGATGAGTGTAGTTCCTCGCTGATGAACCACTCCATCGTACGTGGGTAGGCCCGCATCGTATGTGCGTAGGCGGGGATAAGGTGTTGGTCTGAAAGGGCTCATACCTTGGTGTGACGCGCCGACGCCGCGCCAGAATGCCGCTGCCAACTCTAACCAGATCGTTTCCGTGGTTGGCAATTTCGTGGCCCGCTCGACTGCTCGTCTTGTGACAACGCATTCATCGGCGCGGCCATGCTATCAACAAGTTACATCGGTAGTTACGAGATATATATATATATATATACCAAACGTATTATACTAATAATGATCGCCTGCCTCCATATCAGTGTTGGCTTCAAAAAGTCAAATATCCTCAAACTGAAGGAGTTTACTATGAAAAGATCGACAACAATACTGGCAACAATCGCTTTGGGTGCAATGCTGGCGACTGGCGCGGCGACGGCCTCGATGGCGCGCGGTGGCGGCGGTCATGGCGGCGGTGGGGGGCACGGTGGGGGCTTTGGCGGTGGCAGCCATGCCGCAGGCTTTGGCGGTGGCGGCCATATGGGCGGCTTTCGCGGTGGCGGCGATATGGGCGGCTTTCGCGGTGGCCATCGTGGATTCAGGGGCCGCGGCTATGGTAGTGATTTTTATGGCGACGGCTACTGCGGTTACCCCTACGCGTACAGTCTTTTCCCATACTGTCCGTGATCCGCAACAGCCGCGTCGAATCCGGGCTCCACAGCACCCGTGGGGGCCCGATTGGACGTTGGATGGGGCCGGTGTATTAATTATCACCTGGGGTTGGTGGGGCGAGGTCAAGCACGCCCAGTCGAACTCAATGGGGAGCTTTGCGCGGACAGAAGGCTGATACCCAGCGAAAGTTACGGTCCGTACCTGGTCATTCGATTGTCAAAGCTGTGCTTGGACGGGTCCCCAGCACGCCCTGGACACTCCGGCCGCTTCCTCCATGGTGAGGCCAACGCTGTCCAGCCAGTCCTCAAAGTGGAACGGATCGACGGCCACCGCATACGCGTTGTCGATGGAGGAAGACCACCATTTCTGCGTCTCGGGAGAGGCGAGGGCGAGTTCGCGGCAGTCCCTTCCGCCGCTGGATATTTCCTTGGCGACCCGGCTGAACTGCTCGGTGTGAAGGCCAATCATGGCGTCGTGGGCGTCGAGCGCCACCGGGCTGCCGACGTCAACCAGCTTGCCCTCCAACCAAACTTGATGCTGGGCCGTGGCAGGAAGGCGGAAGGTATCCCTCATTCCATGTAGCCCCGTGGCTGCGTCCCCCTAATCGCAGACCTTCCAAGATGCCGATTTGCTCGGTCGTGGATGGGAGGCAACGGGATTTGCTCACGGCGCGCACAGGCGGGTCCTGGGCCGCGCATATAGTGGAACTCCGACCTGTAGCGCGGCGCGATGAATTCGCGAACCGCGGATACCAGCTGTGTAACGAGAGCCTGTAATTCCATGGCGCATTCCTTTCCCTGCTCGCAGCGCTATTCGGCGGACCCGACATCACCAGCAATCGCAGATAGATTGGGTGCCTTCGGCGAGGTGCGGATAGTAGATCGCCGCCAAGTCGTACTGGTCTTCGGCGCATCAATTTCGGGACGCGTTAAATGCGGCCGGAGATCATTGGTCGGTTCACCAGAGATTCACTTTGATTTCTCCCCTGTTACTTTAGACAGGCTGCAATTCCATTCCATTGTATGAGGGTCTGAGCTGACTATCTGCTTAGATGGCGAGCCATATACGACGGTATGTGCTTGGCACGTTCGGGTATGTCGTCTTAACCAAATCGATTGGCTGCTGGCCCAGTCGATTCGGTATTGTTCTTGGGACCGACAACGCTCGCGCCGGTGACTTTAAGTTCGAGCCGTTCGGAGGATTTGAGCCGGAGTTCCCTGCAGGTCTCGACATGGAATCTGCTGTGGCGTTGCCGAGACACGGTTCGTATGCGCTGAAGCGGGGCGATACTGCCGGCTGCCGCGAGCGAGCAGAACATGAAAATCCGCACTGCCGGGGCATGTGAACTCGATGTTGAGGTGGGGCCGGCAGTCCGGCCCCATTGTGGTGCGATGCGCTGTCCGGTCCTTGGACGGCGCATCTGCGACCTGCTACCTAATTTTGGAAGCGGCAGATCATTTGTTGCTCGGGTCATCCGCCGGATTAACATATGTGATCGCAAACGGCCCTTCGCCGTGGACCGAGCGGCCGTCGCTCCGGACGTTGCGACGGAGTCTCAAATGCCGGGACAAAACGCCTAGGATGGACCGGCTACATACTGCCGCCAGTTGTGACGTTCCTTGAAGCCCAGGACCTCGCGGATCTTGCGATTGGAGAGCGGAGCCTCCGAGACCTGCAATTCCCGGGAGAGGGGAGTATTGGGCGCCCATTTGCGCAGGAATTCCGCCGTGGGTTCATATGCGGTGATTTCGTCGTTGACGGCATTGAATACCTGAAAGCCGAGACCGTCCTTGCGGACGCAAAGATCGACGATCTGCCCCAAGTCGCGCGCGTCGATATAGCTCCAGGCATTTCGCTTGCGCGACGGTGGATCAGCCAGAAAGCCGGGGAAGCGCTGATACTCGTGCGGCTCGATGACATTGCCGATGCGCAAGCCGTAGATATCGGCGCCTGAGCGCATGGCAAAGGCGCGGGCGGTCTTCTCGTTGACGACCTTCGACAGGCCGTAGCTGTCCATCGGGTCGACGTCATAGTCTTCCTCGAGCGGGAAGGTCTTGTAATCCTTGTCCCCTTCCGCGAAGCAGACGCCATAGGTGGTTTCGCTCGAGGCGATGATGATCTTGCGGATGCCGAGCTTTGTCGCCGCCTCGATGACATTGTAGGTCGAAACGACATTGGCCTGGAAGGTGACGTTGTCGGGGCGCAACAACAGGGCGGGGATGGCGGCAAAATGCACGACAGCATCCACCGGTGCAGGCCCCTTGCCGGTGGTGAGCCCGCTGCTGTCGAAATGCATCGACAGCGCGTTGAAGGCCTGCCCGCTGTCGGTGAGATCGGTGATCAATGTCCTGACACCGGGATGGGCGAACGGTACCAGATCGAGGTTGAGCACCTCGTGGCCGCGCTCCAGCAGGTAGGGAATAGCATGCCGGCCGGCCTTGCCAGTGCCGCCGGTGAAGATGATGCGCTTGCCTGGTGTATCGGATGCGGACATGCTGAGCCTCCTTTGATGTTTATCTGCGGTTCGTGTGCCGCCAAAATCAGCGGCCACCCTCGATCTTGCGGTGGCGCTGGCTTATGCCGCCCGTTCCATAGGGATATTCCGACATTTCCGGTTTGCTCGCCACGTTGAGTTCGGCAATGGTTTCGTCCGTCAGCGTCAGCTTGGCCGCACCGAGATTGTCGGCCAGTTGCTCTCGTGTCCGGGCCCCGAGAATAACCGACGTGACCGCCGGCTGTGCGGCGACCCATGCCAGCGCGACCTGCGCCATGCTCGCTCCAAGCGCTTTTGCGGTATCTTCCACCGCCCCAATCACGTTCCAGGTGATTGGCTTGGCGTTGCGGGCGGCGAACGCTTCCATGCCGCGTTTGGGATTTTCGCCAAGGCGCGTGGCGCCCGCCGGCATCTGGTCGCGTTTGTATTTGCCTGAGGGCCATCCGCCGCCCAGCGGCGACCACGGCAGCAGGCCGATACCGGCGTCGAGCGCGGCCGGCACAAGCTCATGTTCGATGTCGCGGACCAGCAGGCTGTATTGTGGTTGCAGCGTCACGGGTGGCGTGTAGCCATTGGCTTTGGCCAGCCACGCCGCCTTGGTCAGGTGCCAACCCAGGAAGTTGGAGAACCCGTAATAGGCGATCTTGCCGTTGCGGATCGAGTCGTCGAGAAAGCGCAGCGTCTCCTCCAGCGGCGTCAGCGCGTCCCAGGCGTGCATCTGGTAAAGATCAACCTGCTCGACGCCCAGGCGCTTGAGCGAGGCATCGAGCGCTGCCCCAAGATGCTTGCGCGACAGGCCGAGATCGTTCGGTCCTGCGCCCATGGGGAAACGACCCTTGGTGGCGATCACCAGATCCTTGGCGATTCCTGGCTTGCTCTTGAGCCAGCGGCCGATGATTTCCTCTGACACGCCGGCGCTGTAGACGTCGGCCGTATCGATGAAATTGCCGCCGGCCTCGACATAATCATCCATAAGCGCGAACGATGTAGCTTCGTCGGACTCGTGCCCAAAAGTCATGGTGCCGAGACAATAGGCCGAGACGACGGCGCCGCTATTGCCGAGCTTGCGATAGTCCATGGTCTTGCTCCTCAGGAATCTCAATCGGGCCTGTCGCGCCGCGGGCCGATGCTATCGTCTCCTCAGGCTGCCTTTGATTGAGCTCTCCAGAGGTCGATCCCGCCCTCGGTTGCGTACCTGTCGATTTTGCGGAGTTCTTCGGTATTGAATTCGAGATTCTCCAAAGCGCCGAGGGAATCATCGAGTTGGGCCACGTTGCGCGCGCCTACCAGCGCGCTCGTTACGCGCGGATCTCGCAAGGTCCACGCGATCGCCATCTGGGCAAGTGTCTGCCCGCGGTCGCTTGCGATCGCGTTTAGTCCGCGGACACGCTCTATGTTCGCATCACTCAGCAACTTTGTGTCGAACGAGCCGCCACGCGCTGCACGCGCGCCGTCCGGGACGCCATTCAGATACTTTGATGTCAACAACCCCTGAGCCAACGGCGAAAATGCGATACAGCCAGCACCAAGCTCTCCCAGCGTATCGAGCAACCCATCCTCAATCCAGCGGTTCAGCATGGAGTAGGAGGGTTGGTGGATAAGCAGGGGAATTCCTTCCGCGCGCAGGAGGCGCTCGGCTTCCCGAGTGCGATCTGGCCCATAAGATGAAATTCCGACGTAGAGCGCCTTGCCTTGCCGCACCATCTGCACGAGCGCGGCGATGGTTTCCTCGAGCGGAATATCCAATGTCGGGCGGTGGGAATAGAAGATATCGACATATTCGACATCCATTCGCTTCAGGCTCTGTTCGAGCGATGCAAGCAAGTGCTTGCGGGATCCACCCGCGCCATAAGGACCCGGCCACATATCCCAACCGGCTTTCGAGGAGATGATCATCTCGTCGCGGTGGCTCGAAAAGTCCTTTTTGAGGATCAGTCCGAAATTCTCTTCCGCCGACCCGTAGGGCGGGCCATAATTGTTCGCCAGGTCGAAATGAGTGACCCCTTGGTCGAACGCACGCCGGATCACCGAGCGGCCGGTCTCGAAGACATCTTGACCACCGAAGTTCTGCCACAGGCCCAACGAAATCGGCGGGAGCTTCAGCCCCGACCGACCACAGCGGCGGTAGGCAATCGCGTCGTATCTCTTGGCATCTGCAACGTACATTCAAAGCCTCGTATTTTGCCTTGCATGCGCCATTCCGGCCCACCGGCCGCGCAGCATCTGACGGATTGAATAGCATCGTCGATTAATGAATCAATGGGTGAGAGGTAATCGGATCAATGAGCTGTGCTCATTGATGGCCATTTTGATGGTCACGCATGGTCCGACCTCCGCAAAATTCATTTCAGCGGATTGATATCGCGTATCACCTGTATGAGGGCACTGATCCCGAACGGCAGTTGCCGGCGACTCGAATAGTACATGGACAATGGTGGGCCTATTGAAGACCATTGCGGCAGTGCCACTTCCAGCCGTCCTGCCGCAAGGTGAGGGCCAGCGAGCTTTTCCAGGCAATAAAACAGACCAATACCGTCGATCGCAGCATTGATGGCGAAAGCCGACTCACTTGATATGAGTGAGCCAGGAACGTCGATCTCGCGCCGGTCGTCGCCCTGCTCGAATTCCCATTTGTAAATCTGCCCTCGCCCCGTGCGGATGCGGATACATTGATGGAAATGAAGGTCGTCAGGCAATTCCGGCCGACCGTGGCGCTCGAAGTAGGCCGGTGCACCGACGACCACCCACTTGAGTGGTGGCGTCAATGGAATGGCGATCATGTCCTCCGGTATCGTGCCGCCATATCTGAGACCGGCGTCGAAGCCTTCCGCAGTCACGTCGACGAAGTGATCGTCGACCGCAATCTCCAATTCGATGTTGGGAAAGCGCTGCAGGAAGATCGGCAATGCCGGGCGCAAAAGCAAAATCGACGCATCGCGCAGTACGTTCAACCGCACACTCCCGGCAGTCCCTTCGTGGTGCCCGTGCAGTTCTTCCAGCCCGGAATTGATAAGATCGAGGCCAGCACTCACTTTTTCGGCAAGCGCGCTTCCTGCTACTGTTGGAGCAACACTTCGGCTTGTCCGGTTTAGCAGCCTTACACCAAGTCGCTCTTCAAGCGCTTTCACCCGGTGGCTGAGTGCTGATGCGGTTACGCCGAGATTGTCCGCCGCCTTTCTAAAACTCCGATACTGTACGATGAGCAAGAATATCGAAAGATCGTACACTTCAGCGCGACTGAGCGACATAACAACTCCCATTATCGAGATCGCCACGGCTTGGGCGTGGTGCAAACAAAAACCTGCCGATGAGGCACTAAGCAGACGACATCGAAATCCTCACGATTGATCCACCATGCCACACAAAAATAACGCCGCCACCCGCTGTCGGATTGGGAGACGTGGAAACTCGTCGACCGCGCCTTTCTGGAGATTGGCATCGAGCGTCGTACAGTCTTCGAGGTCAGCGACCTTGAAACGCTCCTGGAACTGGTTGCCCGCGATCCCGCGATAGCCCTTGTTCCGGAAGCCATCGCCGAAGCACGGCCTATACGCTCAGCATCAACACGATCGCACAAACTGCCGGATATGGCTCATCCCTCTGCCAGGGAAGAACTCGCTCCGGCTCGATGTCCAATCCTCGACCCGCTGTGGCACTGACGCTGAATTGAATAGCGGAGCATATCCCTGTTTCGGTCCACCGTTTCTCAGCGGAATGGATCAGAGATGCCGCAATCTGCGCGCGTCTGCACCGTTTGCAGGAGGTACCATGCGGTTTAAAGGCAAAGACGTTCTCGTGACCGGCGGGAATTCAGGGATAGGCCGCGAGATCGTCCACTATTTCCTGAAAGAGGGAGCCCGGGTGGCGTTCGCAGGTCGCGATCTCGAAAAGGGTCGCGCCGTTGAAGCGGAAGCAAAGGCGATTAAAGGCGAAGCCCGCTTTTTCCCGTGCGATCTGTCGGAGGAACGTCAAGTCGAGGATCTGATCGGCCAAATCGGCCATTGGGGACGGCTGCGGGTTGTTGTCAACAACGCAGGCGCCGGTTCGCGCCGGAGCGGCGTCGAACCAGGCGATCGCCCTGGAGCGAGATGGGACAAGATGCGCGGCGCCAACCTGGACTCCACCTACTTTGTAGCTTCCTACGCCTTGCCGGTGATGCGGGATTCCGGCGGCGGTGCGATTGTCAACATATCGTCCACGGCCACGTTGCACGGCAATTGGGGCCTGTACTGCGTCGCCAAGGCGGCCGTTGAGGCGCTCACACGATCGTTGGCCATCGAAGGTGCGCCGCATAGGATCCGGGCGAATTGCGTCAGTCCTGGCTGGATTGCCACCGAAACCGATGCAGCGGCGCCCGCATCTGGTGCCGGCGACTGGGCTGTGGCGCCAAGCGCGTTCGGCCGGATGGGCACACCGGCCGAAATCGCCGCGGCTGTCGGGTTCCTGGCGAGCGATGAGGCTTCGTTCATCACCGGCCAAACCTTGATTGCCGACGGGGGCCTGTCGATCCTGGATTACACCTCGCTGTCGCTTCTCGAGCAGCGCGGCTCAGTCCTGTTCTCCGGCATGGTCGGCGACACTCCGTAAGGGTGACGTCCCGGCATCTCCATTGGTCCGGTCCAGTTCGCCAAAGGTGCTGAACCTGTTGCGCGTCTATTCCTTTAGATTGGATAGATTTCAGCGGGTGAGGACGCTGTGCCCGAACGACAGCTCGGTCGGGCCGCTTTTCGTCAGATGCGCCTGGTCCTCATGACACGACGACGCGCCACGCAGCCCGCAGAACGCAGGGATCAGTGTATTGCATTCCGGCGCATCAGCTCTCGGCCAGTACCAGTTCGATCCGTATCTTTATCTTTGCGGGTTGGCCCGTCTGATGAGCGAGAGCACCATCTCCGTTTTCGAAAACAGCCGCGTTCTTGAGATAGCAGGCGAGGGGCCTTATCAGTTGACTCTGGCTGGCGGCATCGTACAGCATGTACTTTGGGCTGAATATTGCCGGATGATGGCGTCGCTGGCGCTCAAAATCCCCAACCACCAAACCGAACTCGATTTGCCACAGGCGGATGACGTCCGCATCAGTGACCCGGCGCCGATAATGCGTGCCGCTGATGACACGATCGAACTGGCATCGATGACGTTTGGATTTCCGCCGACCGGACCAAAGGGCGGGCCTGTGTTCAACTTCCGCTCCGAAGGCCGGCAGTTCGGAAACAGCAACCGCTGCCTCGTTCCTGCGTCGGCGTTCTTCGAATTCACAGGCACGAAATACCCGAAGGCGAAACATCGCTTCACACTGAACGGCTATCCCTTTCTGGCCATCGCGGGGCTTTGGCGCCTAGCAACGGCCAGAGAACCAGCACGCCGCTCGGCACCAAGGTGCTGAGCGCTAAGATCACGGCCGTGCCGGGGACGACGACCCCGATGATGGGGATTGACTCCGAAAGCGCCAGAAGAAACACGGCGAGATAGGTGACGTGTGGATGCGCTGTCAGGAACTCAACCATGGATGAGATCACAGACGAGACCACCGCGCGGTGCCCTAGAGAACACTGGTGATGAGACGGTCGATCCGCGTGTCTTCGCGATAGGCTGCGCGGACGATGACGGCCGCAGCGATCCCGGTGAGCGCCCCGCCCAGAACATCGCTGGCGTAATGGGTTCCGATGTAGACGCGCGAAAAGGTGACAACCGCAGCGGCGGCGAGGAAGCCGAACCCGACGCGTCGCATGCCATGCAGAAGGAACGCCGCCGCGATCGCAAAGGTCGCGGTCGCATGGTCAGAGGGGAATGAGGGATCGGCGCTGGATGTGATCAGGAGATGCGTGACGCCGCCGTCATACGGTCGAATCCGGTGAACAAACAGCAAGATGATCTGATTGAGGGCGAGACCCAGAAGGAACGACAGCCCTGCCGCGACAAGGACGTGGCGGGTGTGAGGCCGGTCGGTTCGCCGCCACCATTGTACCGCGACAGATAGCACCAGAAGCGGCACGCCGATCGCGGAAATCCAGATCATCAGGAAGTCTACGGCTCCGCTGTGTTCTGCCAACGCATTGATAGCATGGGTTATTGCGGCGTCGAGTTCATACATAGGCAACTCCTTGGGTTCGACCTCCAGTGTCGGTGCATGTCTTGGGCTTGATGGCGATCAATGAAGAGGGACCGGCGGGTTGTTAGCGGGGTCAAGCATCCGCCCGCTCTCTCAGTCGCCCGCGAACGACAAACATTCCTGCGAGGGTCAGCAGCGTGAAGGCAGCGCCCGCGAGGAACGTGCCCTGCGGACCCGCCATGTCCCACAGCGCGCCAGCGACGACGCTGGCGACGAGCAGCGCGACACCGGTCATCAGATTGAACATGCCAAAAGCCGTTCCGCGCAGCTCGGCCGGCACAGTCTCGGCGATCAGGGTTGCCAGCAAGCCCTGCGTGAAACCCATATGGAGGCCCCAGAACACGACACCGATGCCGACCCAGACAAGATCGGACGCGAAGGCAAGCGTGAGATCGGCCGCGAGCAGAAGGCCGAGGCCGAGGGCCAGAAGGGTCAGGCGATTGACGCGATCGGACAAAATCCCGATCGGATAGGCCGAGAGCGAATAAGCAAGGCTCATGATCACCAGGACGACCGGGACCAGCGCCAGCGGCAGGCCGATCGATTGCGCCCGCAAGATGAGAAAGGCTTCGCTAAAACGGGCAAGCGTGAAGACCGCGGCGACCGCCACGACCCACCAATAGGTCGCGCCCAGACGGCGCAGTTCATCGCGGTGCAGCGGCATACGGACACGGCGCTGCTCCTTCGGCCGCTCCGGTTCCTTCACCGCAATCAGGATCAACCCGACGGCCAGGAATGCCGGAATGACCGCGATCCAGAACACAGCCTGAAAATAATCTGCGGTCAGCCACATCAGGCCGATAGCGAGAAGCGGTCCAAGAAAGGCGCCGATCGTATCGAGCGACTGGCGCAAGTCGAAGCTTGCGCCGCGCAGATGCGGCGGGGCGATGTCGGCAACGAGGGCGTCGCGCGGCGCCCCGCGAATGCCCTTGCCAACGCGATCGATGAAACGCGCTGTCACCAACCACTGTATCGATGATGCGAGTGGAAAGATCGGCTTCGTAAGCGCTGCCAGACTGTAGCCGAGAGCGGCAAGAAGCTTACGCTTGCCGAGCCAATCGCTCAGTGCTCCTGAAAACACCTTGGTGATCGAGGCGGTTGCCTCGGCGATGCCCTCGATGATGCCGACCGTCAGGGCCGAGGTGCCGAGTACCGTGACCATGTAGACGGGCAGCAGCGCGTGGATCATCTCGGACGAGATGTCCATGAGCATCGAGACGAAGCCGAGGACCCAAACACCGGCAGGAACGCCCTGCCGGGCTCCTGGGGAACCGACGATCTCGGTTGTCACAACGCCTGTTCCGTCGCCCGCGTCGCCCATCTCAGCGGTTCTCGTCGTGGGCGTCGAAGACCCGTTGCGCGTAACCGTCGAGCAAGACCTCACAAGCGCGCAGCCGCTCAGCAGCCTCCTCGGCCAAGGTCGCACCATAGAAATCGAGCTTCTTGATCTTCTCCAGCCAACCCTGGAGCTTCTTCAGGTCGGTGTCTTCCTCTTCGAGCTCGGCATAGGTGAACTTGTTGATCGCGATCTCCTTGGCGATCTCTTTCTCGAAATCGGCACACCGTCCAAGGAACTCGCGATACTGCTCGTCCCGGTCGGCCTTGAAGCGGGCGACGACCTTGTCCTCCTGGGCACGATCGAGAGCGACGGTCTCCAGGATGACGGACTCGCCGCCCATCCCGGAAACGTCGTTCTCCAGCATCTTCAGCCGCCGGACGTGATCGTCTGTCTTCGGCAGCAGGCAGACGCCGTTCTGCAGATAGATAGCACCCATGCCCTTCAGCCGACGCCACAACGCAATGCGCTTGGTGGCCGGTTCGGGCGGCACTTTATAGGTCAGAAGAAGCCAGGATGGAGCAACCATGGATTCATCATAATGCAACGACCGTTACAAATCACCCCCAACGAATGACGTTCGGCTGTCAGGAGGGGGTTGTGCGTGAACAGCCAACTGCCCGGCTGATTCAGTCGCGCTTGATATCATAGGGGGGTATACTATATAACCTTCTGAAAGGAGATCTGCATGTCGCATACGACCCGCGAGAAGATGAAATTACTGAACCGCGTGCGGCGCATCCGCGGCCAGATGGAAGCCGTCGAGCGGGCGCTCGAGGACGAAAAGGGTTGCGCCGACGTGCTGCAACTGATTGCCGGCGTTCGCGGCGCCATCAACGGCCTGATGGCCGAGGTGGTCGAAGATCACATTCTTCTCCACGTGGCCGACCACGAGCTGGCCCAGGAGCAACGCAACGAAGGCGCCGCCGAACTCATCGATGTCGTGCGCGCCTACCTAAAATAGAACGGAGTTTGTCATCATGGCCGTCCAAGACGCCGCCCATTGCCGAACGCTGGCGGATACCGCCGAAGCTAGCACCACCGCTCCGGCCGCTCACGATCACAATCATGACGGTCACGACCATGATCACGACGATCATGAGCACGGGCGCGATCACGAGCATCCCTTCGAATGGTCGGAGGCCGTGCGCATCGGTCTTGTCGCAATCGCCGCAGCGGCCGTGTGGTTCCGGGTCTGGGAACCATATCCGGCGATCAGCGTGATCGGCATCGTCGGCCTTCTGATTGGTGGCTGGCCGATCCTGAAGGAGGCCTTCGAGAACATTCTTGAACGCCGCATGACCATGGAACTGTCGATGACGATCGCGATCGTCGCGGCGGCGGCCATCGGCGAATTCTTCACCGCGCTCGTCATCACCTTGTTCGTTCTCGTCGCCGAGGTGCTGGAAGGTCTGACCGTCGGCCGTGGCCGCAAAGCGATCCGCGACTTGCTTGAATTCCTGCCGCGCGAGGTGTCTGTTCGCCGGGCCGGTTCGATCAAGTCCGTTTCGGCGGAGGAGCTATCGGTCGGCGATGCCATCCTGGTCGCGCCAGGCGGCCGCATCCCCGTCGACGGAGCCGTACTCTCGGGCCATTCCTTCGTTGATGAATCCCGCATTACCGGCGAATCCATGCCGGTCGAGAAGACGGCTGGCACCCAGGTCTTTGCTGGCTCTATCAACCAATCCGGTGCGCTGGAGGTTAGCGCCGAGCGGATTGGTCGCGACACGAGTTACGGCAAGATCATCGAAGCGGTCGAACGGGCCGAGAAATCCCGCGCGCCCGTCCAGCGTCTCGCTGATCGCCTGGCCGGCTATCTCGTCTATTTTGCGCTTGGCGCAGCCATCCTGACATTTTTGATCACACGCGATATTTACGCGACGATCTCAGTCATCATCGTCGCGGGCGCCTGCGGCATCGCGGCCGGCACGCCGCTCGCTATTCTCGGCGGCATCGGCCGCTCAGCCCGGCTCGGCGCCATTATCAAAGGCGGCGTGCATCTGGAGACCCTGGGCCATGTCGATACGGTGGTGCTTGACAAGACGGGAACGCTGACTTTCGGGCGTCCAGAGGTGCAGCAGGTCGTACCCGTGGACGGCATCACTGCGGATGCGCTTCTCGACGCCGCGGCCGCGGCCGAGCTGCGCTCCGAGCATCCGCTCGGCAAGGCGATCGTCACCTATGCCCGCAGCCAAGGCCGCAATGTGATCGAGCCAGCGAGTTTCGCCTATACACCGGGCCGGGGAATCGCCGCCAAGGTCGATGACACCACCATTCTGGTCGGCAATCAGGCTTGGATGGCTGACAACGGAATCGACTCGTCGGTCGCCCGTCACCAGGGTACGGATGCAGGTTCGGAAGTGCTCGTGGCCCTAGACGGGCGCCTGCTTGGCTCGATTGCGGTGGCTGACACGGTCCGGCCTGAAGCCAATCGGGCCATTGAAGCCTTGCATCGGATGGGGATCAAAACGATCCTGCTCACCGGGGACGCGCGCCGTGTCGCTGTCGCCGTTGGCGGGGCGCTGGGTATTCACGACATCGAGGCGGAACTGCTTCCGGAGGACAAGCTGGCGCGTGTCCAGGCGCTGGTCGCGCAAAAACGCATCGTCGCCATGGTCGGCGACGGTGTGAACGATGCCCCTGCATTGGCGCAAGCCAATGTCGGCGTCGCCATGGGCTCTGGCACCGATGTGGCCCAGGAGAGTGCCGACATCGTGCTGCTTGGCAACGATCTTGAGCGCTTCGTCAAGACGCTCGTGGTCGCCAGACGCACGCGCGGCATCATCTGGCAGAACTTCGCCGGCACTATCGGCGTCGACATGATCGGTATCGTGCTGGCCGCCCTCGGTTTCCTCAATCCGCTGCTTGCGGCCGGCATCCATGTCGTCTCGGAACTGGTGTTCATTCTCAACTCGGCCCGTCTGCTGCCGACGCCCGAGAAGACGGTCGCGGCGCCATCCGAACTCAAGCCTGAACCTGGCGAGGTTTGAGTGATGGCTCTGGAATCGCCATGTCTCGATGTCTGCAGGTTCGACCGCAAGGCCGACCTGTGTGCCGGGTGCTTCCGCACCACGGCTGAGATTCGCCAATGGCGGAAGTTCACCGATCACAAGCGTTGCCAGATCCTGGCCGAACGTCGGCGGCGCCAGGCCAAGCTGGCCGCGCGCAAGACGTCCCTTTGACGACGCGTTCACACATGGCGACGCCAAAGACAATACGTTGCAAATGGGAGAGCGGGGAAATCACTCTTGGCAGGGACGAGGCGGGAAGCGGCTCCTCCATCGTCCTCTTGCCGGCCCTGAGCTCGATCTCGACGCGTGCGGAGATGCGACCTCTCCTCAATCTGCTCGCGCCGGAGTTCCGGGCCAGCAGCGTCGACTGGCCCGGGTTCGGCGACCGGGTGCGATCGAGAGACGATTGGTCGCCGGAAATCCTCTCGGCGTTTCTCAACTGGTTTTTTTTGAGCGAGATCGTATCGCCGCCCCATGCGGTCATCGCCGCTGGCCATGCTGCGACTTACGCCCTTCACCAAGCCGCCTATAAGCCCGGCACGATCAGCCGCCTCGTTCTGATCGCGCCTACTTGGCGAGGGCCGTTGCCGACGATGATGGGCGGCCAAGGCCCTTGGTTCGCCCGTATCCGTGCCGCTATCGACAACCCCGTCACCGGCCCACTGTTTTACCGCCTCAATGTCAGCCGGCTCATCATAGGGAAAATGGCGCGCGAGCATGTCTATAGCGATCCCAATTGGCTGGGCGGCGATCGCCTTGCCGCCAAGATCGCCGTCGCCCGCGCTCCGGGCGCGCGACATGCTTCGGTTCGCTTTGTCAGCGGCGGTCTCGACCGGGTCGACAGTCGCGGGGCCTCCCTCGATCTCGCCCGGCGCTCGGATGTGCCCATCCTCGTCGTCTATGGCGATGAGACTCCCCGGAAGTCACGCACCGAGATGGACGCGCTGGCCGAACTTCCTAATGTCCAGGTCAAACGGTTGGCGAAGGGCAAGCTGGCGATCCACGAGGAATGTCCTAACGCGGTCGCCGCTGCGGTGCAGTCATTCCTGAGCTGACAGTTCGGGAGGTGCGGTGCCTAAAACGCCACCTTCGCAATCGATGCCTCTCCGAGAACGGAATGAACATCATGCAAAGAGAAATGAACATCATGCAAAAAGAAAAAGAACGCGTCGCCCTGGTTTCGATGCTGTCGAGCGCTGTCCTGGCCATCGGAAAATTCGTGATCGGGTCTCTGACCGGCAGTATCGGCCTGATTTCCGAGGGCGTTCATTCATCGTCCGATTTCGTTGCAACGCTAATCACCTGGTGCGCGGTTCGTGTCAGCGATAAGCCGGCGGATGACGACCACCATTTCGGCCATGGCAAGATGGAGAGCATGGCTGCGCTCTTTGAAGTTTTGCTGCTCTTCGGCGCAGCGGGATGGATTGCCTTGGAGGCGGGAAGGCGTCTGTTGGGCGAGCCGCAGGTCATTGAGGCCGCCCCGATTGCCATCGCTGTCCTGGTGGTGTCGATCATTGTCGATTTCTGGCGGGTCCGAGCACTGCGCAAGGTTGCCAAAGCCACGGGCAGTCCGGCGCTGGAGGCGGACGCCCTGCATTTCCTGTCCGACATGCTCGCATCCGGCGTGGTTTTGATTGGGATGGTCTTCGTTACCTTCGGTTACATGTCGGCGGATGCCATCGCGGCACTGATCGTTGCCTGCTTCATTCTGACGGCGGCGGTAAAGCTCGGGCGGCGATCTTTTGATGCCTTGGTCGATACGGCACCGGACGGCGCCGGCAGCGTCCTTTCGTCGATGCTTGGTGACATTCCGGACGTCCTCGCCGTCGAGCGCGTCCGGGTGCGCACGGCAGGCGCAATCCTCTTTGTTGAGCTCGCCATCGCTGTCAGCCGGACGCTGCCGCTTGAGCGGGTGGCGGCGGTCAAAGCTGACATCATCAACGCTGTGCAACGAGAGTTTCGGAACGCTGAAGTGACCGTGATTGCCGAACCACGTTCCGCCAATGATGAGACCATCGAAGCGCGTATCCGGGTGATCGCGGCCAATCGCGGCGTCGCGATGCATCGCTTGACCATTCAGCGCGTAGAGAAGCAGCTTTCAGTCAGTCTCGATATTGAGGTGAAGGCCGAACTCAGCATCGATAAAGCGCACTCGATCGCCAGTGGTCTGGAGGCCGCACTCCGTGATGAACTAGGACCGGAGACAGAAATTGATACGCATATCGAACCGATGGCAGCGAACTGGCTCGAGGGGAGGGATGTTTCCGATGATCAGCACCGCGCTCTGGAGTTGGCCCTCGCGATCGCGGCGCAACAATCAGACGCCCTCCAGGATGTTCATGACGTTCGGATTCGGGCAACCGAGCTTGGCCTTATTGTGAACTTCCATTGCCACGTGCCCGCCGACATGCCGGTTATGGAAGCTCATCGAACTGTTGACGAGGTAGAAAGGCGGATTCGCTCGGACCATCCAGCAGTCGCGCGCGTCATCGGTCATGCCGAACCTGCGCTATAGCTGTGGGGCCTACAGCTAAGCATCGGGCGAGATTTCGCTGAGCTGAACCGTCAGAATAAGCGTGACCGCCGTAAGTAAACTGACCAGAATACCATCGCTCGTTCGAAGGTCGTACAATCGCTCACCCATCTCCATTCAAATGCCTTTGCCCAACTCGATTTCGACGTCGCGTTGAAATTTCGTCTAGCGCAGTGTTGGACATTGCCAACCCGCGACGGGGGCGGAACCAGCTGCGCGGTGCTGGGATGCCTATGGCATATTCGCCCGGAACTGGTACTGCGTCACCCCTGACTTGCTCGATGGCGGCCACGGCAGCTTTGGCCTGCCGCCCGCCACATCGATGATCGGTTTCCTCGAAAGGCGTTGACTGACAGACAGCGAGTCGTTGGGCTTGCCCGCTCTGGCCAACCTTCGCAGACCCGATTTACGATCCTGACCGGGTTGCAATAGGTCGAATCAACCGAAAGCTTGGCTGGCCACGGCGAACTGTTTCATGATCCAGCTGCATGGCGAAACTCGACCTCGAACCATCCGCGTCACGGGACCCCAATCGGCAAGGCCTTGCCCCTCCAGCCAGGGAACAGGACCGGTCTGAGCGCCCTCGATGTCAATTCTGACAAATCCTTTCGCGGTCGAAATCAGCGACGCGATCAGGCCTTTTGCCTGGACTTCCGACGAGGCGGCGACGGGGCCGATCAGTTCGCCGCGGCCGAAATTTCGGCGGAACCCGTAACCCATGATGCGGCCAGCATCCATAACGATGATGCCGCTGCCATCAGGAAGGAGGCGTTCCAGCAACTGGGTTCGCTCGAGACCGGTCGCCTCTTTTTCGACTGCGCGCAAGGCAGCCAGGCGCAACCGTGGGCGCCGCCGAAGAGACCTGGGAATTCAGCGATTTGAAAGGTCGAGTCTATTCCGGCTCAGGGCATCTCATGGGCACGCTTCGAATGGCTAAGGATTCGAAGTTGGTGTCGTCGATTCGAACGGTTCTGTCGCAAATCTGGAAACGGGGTCGTGAACGGCCATTTCGGCCTGTCCGTCAGGCAGCGAGGATATCGAACTGCTCGGCGATCGACGGACTGGGATTGTAGGCATACCTCGCCTGTCGCTTGCGCATCATGTGGATCATCTCGATGCCGGACAGGATGGTGGCGGCGCTCGCCTGCGACTTGAAGCCGAGCATGGAGCGGATGCGGCGCTTGATGCGCCGGTGATCCTGCTCGATCCGGTTGTTGAGATACTGGCTCTTTCGGATGCGGATCGGCTTGAGCCGCCGCCGCCGCGAGCGATCCCGCAGCCGGCTTTCCGCGTCACAGGAAAGGATCGCCTCGCGATTGGTCTGGCTGCCGTCGATGACGATGCGCTCGGCCCCCCGAGCGCGCCTTGAGCGCGCCTTGAGCTTGACGCCAGAATGGCATCTCTGTATTCCGAATTCTGGATACGGTGATGTTTAGGCCGTCGCATGGCGCTTTCCAACGTCGATCACGCTCCTTCGGCAAGCCTTTGAAGGAGGAGGCAGGCGTCATGGCAGCCGGCCCCAATCTCGTTGCAGGCCGACTCCGCGATGTACGGAGTTTGATCCAGAGTGCCGCGGTAGATTTCTCGCGCGTTTGGACTGGTAGTTTGGATTTGTTCAATTTTGAGGTGTGACGGATGAGCGACGACAAGAGAATTGAACTTGCAGTAAGAGGACTGCGAGGCAGTTTCCCCGGGGCCGCCAAGTGGACCTATCTCGATGTAGCCGGGCGGGGGCTCCTCTCCACCGAAGCTAGATCAGCTTTGGACCAACATCTCGACAGCAGGATGATGGATGGCGGCGACAAGGCCATGATGCTGTCGACGGTGGAACTTGCTCGTCAGCGCTTCGCGTTGCTGGTAAACGTAGATCCGTCGGAAATCGCGATGGTGAAGAATGTTTCCGACGGGATTAATGCCGTCGCGTCTTCGCTTCCTTGGAAAGAGGGCGACAACGTCGTTCTGTGCGGGGAGGTAGAGCATCCGAGCAACATTTTCCCTTGGTATAACCTTCGCGACAAGTTCGGTGTCGAGGTTCGTTCGATTCGGAGTTCGAACGGTGTTGTTGATCCTCTGGCGCTGTTTGACGCAGTTGATGAAAATACGAAGCTGGTGACGGTCGCCAGCGTCAGCTTTGCACCGGGATATCGAGCCGACCTAGAAAGCATCGGCGGATTTTGCCGTGATCGCAGCATTTTATTTTTGGTGGATGCCGCGCAAACGGTCGGTGTCCTTCACCTCGATCTGAAGCAGACCCGTATAGATGCCCTGAGTGTTTCGACTTCCAAGGGGTTGCTCGGGCTTTACGGAATGGGCTTCTTGTTCGTCCGACGCCAATGGGCTGAACGAATGCGGCCGGCCTACCTTTCCCGTTTTGGGGTGGACCTTGGTGGAGCGCATGAGGCTACCTCCAGCGACGGCACTTATAGTCTCCAAGCCGCTGCCCGTCGATTCGATGTTGGCAACTACAACTACCTCGGCTGTGTTGCCGCGGCGACCTCGATTGGACAACTCCTAGAAATAGGGTCGCGTGCAATCGAAAGTCATGTGCTTCGATTGTCCAGCCAACTCGCGCATGGGCTGCTCGGATTGGATCTGCCGGTCTATGGCGGCGAACATGGTCCAAACTCGGCACACATCGTTTGTGTCGGGGACACCCTAAGCGACCAACATGACTCGACTTCACAGGCGGGCCTGCAGGAACTCTTCGCATACCTGATGGCTCATGACGTGAAACTGTCGATCCGGAGGGGCATCCTCCGATTTTCCTTCCACGTCTACAATGATGAGAGCGACGTTGATCGGACCTTGGGTCTTGTGAAGGCTTGGCTGGACGAACATTCGATTGGGAGACCTCGATTTCGTAAGAATCTCGGCTGACCGATTCATCGGCCGCGCTGTGTTTCGTTCAGCGCGGCCGCCAAACCATTGTAAGATCGCAATCACATGGCGGTCCATCCGCCGTCGACGAACAGCAGGCTCCCGGTCGTGAATGACGAATCGTCCGAGGCGAGAAACAGGGCGGCGTTCGCGACCTCCTCGGCCTTTCCGAGTCGCCCTAGCGCATGACGTTTTGCCCATCGCTCGCGGGTCTCCTCCGGGTCTGGGTAGCGCTGAAGCGACCGCCGCGCCATTGGCGTATCGATCGACCCCGGCATAAGCGCGTTCACCCGAATGCCCTGCTTTGCGTGATCGACAGCCATCGTACGGGTAAGGCTTACGATCGCCCCTTTGGAAGCGATGTAGGCTGCATTGGCACCACTGCTGGAGATCGCAAGCTGCGACCCCACGGTGATGATCGAGCCACCGCCGCTTGCCTCCATGTGCGGTATTGCCTCGTGCGCCCAAAGATAGGTGCCTCTGACGTTTATCGCGAAGACACGATCCCAGGAGGCCTCATCGGTTGAGGCGACCGTGCCGCCGACCGATACGCCGGCGGCGGTCACCAGCATGTCGATGCGCCCCCACCGTGCCATGACTTGGGCAATTCCGTCACGTGCGGTAGCGCCATGCGAAACGTCGCCGGCGATGGCCATTTTGTCGTCTTCGCCTCCGTCCAGCGCGCGCAGAACTTCGCTCAGCCCGTCACCATCTCTGTCCACCAGGGCAATCTTGGCCCCTTCGGACCTGAAGCGATGCCCGATGGCGGCACCTATGCCGGAGGCCCCTCCAGTAATTACGGCGACTCGATCGCGAAGCTTCATCAAATGTTCCTTTCTGGGACTTGGCGGCAGCGGCTTGCCATGGCCTACGTTGCGTAGTATTCAGTATTCCGGATACCGAAACACATCCGATTATGGCCGAGAAGTGGACGGCAGACAATGATCGATGCGTGGACGGAAGGGCGTCGAACAAGACAAGACACAGATGACAAGAAACTACCGCCTCATTCCGGCCATCGGGGTCTTCAACGGTGAAAAATCAGAAAGGGGAATCCAATCGTGATTACGAGACGAAAACTACTGAAATACGGCGCTTCGGCATCCATCCTCGCGACGAGCGGCTTGGGGCTCCCGAACCTGGCCAAGGCAGCGCCGACGCAGCTCATCATCGCAGACGCCGGCGGCGCGGTGCGGCAGGCCTACCAGAAGGCCTACTACGACACCTTCACCGCCAAGACCGGTATCAAGATCGTCCCCGTCGACTACATCGACTTGGGGCGGTTCAAAGCCATGGTTGACAACAAGACCTGGGACAATGCGGACGTCGTCTGCCTGCAGGGCGGCGAAGCGGCAATCGCGTCCAAGCAAGATCTGACCGAGACAATCGATTACAGCACTGTCGATCGCTCCAAGCTGCTCCCGCAAGCCGCCCGCGATAACTTCTTTGTCCCGTATTGCGCCGGTAGCGTCATTGCGTGGAACACCAAGCGCTACGACAAGACCACCGCGCCGCAATCGTGGCAGGAGTTCTTCGATGCGGAGACGCCCCCGAAATTCACCGGCCCGCGGGGCCTGCTGAAAAATGCTCCGCTGACGCTCGAAGCAGCGGCAATGGGCGCGGGCATTCCGCGGGAGAAGTTGTATCCGCTCGACGTGAGCAAGGCCCTGAGCGCGCTCGCGCGCGTAAAGGACAATCTGATCTGGTGGGACCAGGGCGCACAGTCGGTCGAACTGCTCGCATCGCGTCAGGTGGATTTCGAGTTCGCCTGGAACGGCCGGATATTCAACGGAGCCAAGAGCGGCCAGCCGTTGGCCTACCACTTCAATGACGCGATCCTCGACGGCGACGGTGTCGTTATCCCGAAGGGCTCACCCAATACAAAATGGGCACAGGAATTCCTCGCCCACATGATGGATGCCAAGAACCAGGCAGAGTTTGCCAAGAACATTCCATACGGCCCGACCAACACGGATTCGATGGCGCTCATTCCCGCCGATCTCCAGCCGTTCCTGCCGACGAGCGCGGAAAACATCAAGAAAACCGTGTTCCAGGACTACGACTGGTGGGCGAACAATGGCCCCAAGGCCCTTGCCGACTTCAATGACTTCCTGTTGGGCTAATGCATGTCGCGCAAAAGCGGGGGCCACGGGGCCCCCCCCCGGGGGGCGCGGGGTTTGGGCAACCCAACAGCCCACAAATAAAAAAAAAGCCCGCCCCGGCGAACCTTGCGAACCCCCCCCCGTTTGGGGGTCCGCCGGG
>NZ_JAMYSE010000015.1:0-95090 GCF_040321795.1 Mesorhizobium sp. M0244
GGACCGTCGAGGTCGACCTCCATGATCTGCAGCGGCTTTCCGGCGGCGACAGCGACTGCGGCGCGGGTTTTCATCAGGCAATCCTCCCAAGGCAATCGACAAAGTTTCACTTCCGACATTGCTGCGGATGATCTCGAAATCGAAGACCGCGATCCGCTCAGTCACCGTCGTATCCCCCCGCGAAAAGGCATAGGACTAAAGCAGACACGTAAGTCCACTTGCAGGGGTTTGATAAATTTTGTGGGTCCGCTAAGCTCATCGTGGGCACCTTGAATTCGCGCTGGTCCGGGAACAATCGGACTTTAGTGCAAGAACGGGCAGTTTTATCGATGACGAGCGCGGTGCCAGGCACTCTCGCGGCCTTTTTGTGCTTTTTTTCCCAGACCGCCAACGTTCCGGACGTGATGGCCCAGGAAGTGACGGGCAAGCAACCGGCTGCAACGGACAGGCCGGAAAAAAAGATGACCGAAATCAAGATAGGTTATTTGCGGGCCTACGCGCCGCAACTGGCGCTTTCCCTGCTGGACCTGCCGCCACGCGACGAGGGTGTCGCCGGCGCCAATGTGGCGATCGGCGACAACAATACGACAGGAAAGTTCCTCAGCCAGAAATTCAGCCTCGACATAACCGAGATCAAGCCGGACGGCGACGCGGTCCAGGCGTTCAACGATCTAATTGCCAAAGGTGACCGCTATGTGGTCGCGGACCTCTCGGCGAGGCAATTGCTGTCGATCGCCGACATCGCCCGCGACAAGGGCGTGCTGGTCTTCAACGTCGGTGCCACCGACGACAGCCTGCGCGAGGAAGACTGCCGCATAAATATTTTCCATGTCGCGCCGACGCGAAGCATGCTTGCCGACGCGCTGGCGCAGTATCTCGTGGTAAAGAAATGGCCGAATTGGGTGCTGCTCTACGGTTCGCATGAGCAGGATCATCTCTATGCGGACGCGTTGCGCCGCGCGGCGGCCCGCTTCGGCGGTCAGATCGTCGCCGAGAAGGAATTCAAGGACACCGGCACGGCGCGCCGCACCGACACCGGTGCCACTCAGATACAGCAGCAGATCTCCGTGTTCACGCAGGATCTGCCGGAGCATGACGTGGTGCTTGTCGCCGATGAGAGCGAGGTGTTCGGAACCTACGTGCCCTACCGCACCTGGACACCGCGGCTGGTCGCCGGCACGGCCGGGCTTGTCGCATCGTCCTGGCATCCCGCGAGCGAGCAATGGGGCGGCATCCAGATGCAGAGCCGTTTCCTGAGGACGACCGGCCGGCGAATGCTGTCCAAGGACATGTCGGCCTGGACGGCGGTGCGGGCCGTGGGCGAAGCCAGCACGCGGACCAATGGCGACGATCCGAAGAAGATCAGCGACTACATCCGTTCGGACGATTTCTCGGTCGCCGCCTTCAAGGGACAGAAGCTGACCTTCCGCAAATGGAACCATCAGCTTCGCCAGCCCATCCTGCTCGGCGATACCAAATCGGTCGTCTCGACATCGCCACAGGAGGGTTATCTCCACCAGATCTCCGAGCTCGATACGCTCGGCGTCGATCAGCCGGAAACGAAATGCGTGCTTAAGTAGAACCAATCGGGAGGAATTTTCGTGCAGAGACGAGCTTGCGCACTCGCCATTCTCGCAATCGGCTTCATGGCCAATCCGGCGTCGGCCTACACGGTCTATGTCTCCAACGAGAAAGACAATACGATAACCGTGGTCGACACGGCGACGATGCAAGTGGTGAAGACCGTCGAAGTCGGCCAGAGGCCGCGCGGCATCACCATCTCGCATGACGGCAAGTTCATCTATTTGTGCGCCAGCGATGACGATACGATCGAAATCATCGATACCGCGACGCTGCAGATCGTCGGCACGCTGCCTTCCGGCCCAGATCCTGAATTGTTCGTGCTTTCGCCCGACGGCAAGACGCTCTACGTCGCCAACGAGGACGACAATCTCGTCACCGCGATCGACATCGAGCGCAAGCAAGTCATGACCGAGATTCCCGTTGGCGTGGAGCCTGAAGGCATGGCCGTCAGTCCCGACGGCAAAACCATGGTCAACACCTCCGAAACCACCAGCATGGCGCATTTCATCGACACCGACAGCCATGAGGTGACCGACAATGTGCTGGTCGACACGCGTCCGCGGTTTGCGCAATTCAAGCCCGACGGATCACAGATCTGGGTCAGTGCCGAGATCGGCGGCACCGTCAGCGTCATCGACAGTTCCAAACGCGAGGTGGTGAAGAAGATCCAGTTCGCGATTGCGGGATTGCGGCCCGAAACCATCCAGCCGGTCGGCATCGCCATCAGCGCCGACGGCAAGAAAGCCTATGTCGCGCTCGGCCCGGCGAACCATGTCGCCGTGATCGACACCGAAACCTACGAGGTGGAAAAATACATCCTCGTCGGCCAGCGCGTCTGGCATCTCGACTTCACCCCCGATCAGAAGACGCTGATCACCACCAACGGCAATTCCAACGACATCACCTTCATCGACACGGCGACCGACGAGCCGGTTCAATCGGTCACGGTGGGCCAGCAGCCTTGGGGCGTGGCCATATCGCCCCAATAGACCGCAGTGATTATCAGGGAGGCCGACATGATGAATGTTTGCCGCGTGGTTGCTGCAAGTGCACTAGATAACCAGCACGCCCCGAAGGAGTCAGCGGCATGCAGCATGTGAGGACAAGCGGCCCTGGAGACGAGGTGGCGGCGCTCGATGTTGCCGGCGTCAGCCATTCCTATGGCCCGAAGCGGGCGCTCGACGACGTCTCGTTCTCGATCGCGCCGGGAACTTTCACCGTTCTGCTCGGCCTCAACGGCGCCGGCAAGACAACTTTGTTCTCGCTGATCAGCCATCTTTACGACACCCGCCGCGGATCGATCCGCATCTTCGGCCATGATGTCAGCCGCGCTTCCGGCGAAGCGCTCAGGCGTGTCGGCATCGTGTTCCAGGCACGCACGCTCGACCTCGACCTCAGCGTCCACCAGAACCTCTCCTACCACGCCTCGCTGCATGGCATTGGCGGACACGAAGCCCGGCAGCGCATTGCCGCGCTGCTCGATACAGTCAACATGCA
This sequence comes from Mesorhizobium sp. M0244, assembly GCF_040321795.1. NCBI lineage: Bacteria > Pseudomonadati > Pseudomonadota > Alphaproteobacteria > Hyphomicrobiales > Phyllobacteriaceae > Mesorhizobium > Mesorhizobium sp. M0244. The sequence continues at coordinate 3,082 of NZ_JAMYSE010000015.1, forward strand.
GGGACGTCAGCATGACAAGGCACGCAGTCTTTCCGGCGGCCAGATTCGGCGCATCGAGATCGCGAGGGCGCTGCTCCACCGCCCTTCCCTGCTGCTGCTCGACGAGGCGACGGTCGGTCTCGACATCCAGTCGCGTGCGGGCATTCTCGCCACCATCCGCAAGCTCGTCGAAACCGAGGGCATTGGCGTGCTGTGGGCGACGCATCTGATCGATGAGGTTGAAGACGGCGACCATGTCGTCGTGCTGCGGCAGGGCGACCTGGTTGCCAAGGGCAAGGTCGCCGACGTCGTCATGGCCACGAGCGCCAATTCGATCCGCGATGCCTTTTCGAAGCTCAACCGCATCGGACCCGCCGACATGGCGGAGATATCGTCATGAGCGCTCCCGCAATGCCCGGAAAAGTCGCCGCCCTCACGCCGGTGAAGTTCGAACAATTTGGCCTCCGCCACTATCTCATTTGCCTCAAAGGGATCGTCCTGCGGGAGTGCCTGCGCTTCCTGCACCAGCGCGAGCGCTTCATATCCTCGCTGGTTCGGCCGCTTGTCTGGCTGTTCATTTTTGCAGCCGGATTCCGGCAGGTGCTCGGTGTATCGATCATCCCGCCCTACAAGACCTACGTGCTCTATGAGGTCTACATCACGCCGGGCCTGTGCGGCATGATCCTGTTGTTTTCGGGCATGCAGTCTTCGCTGTCGATGGTCTATGACCGCGAAATGGGCAACATGCGCACCCTGCTGGTCAGCCCCTTCCCGCGTTGGTTCTTACTGATGTCGAAGATGCTCGCCGGTGTCGCCGTGTCGATCGCGCAGGTTTACGCGTTTCTGATCGTTGCCTGGTTTTGGGGCGTCAAGGCGCCGCCGCTCGGCTATCTCACGGTACTGCCGGCGCTGTTCCTGTCGGGCATGATGCTGTGCGCGCTCGGCATGCTTTTGTCTTCGATGATCAAGCAACTCGAAAACTTCGCCGGCATCATGAACTTCGTCATCTTTCCCGGCTATTTCGCTTCTCCGGCCCTCTATCCCTTGTGGCGCATCCAGGAGGCGAGTCCGCTGCTTTACAAGATCTGCCTCGCCAATCCGTTCACCTATGCCGTCGAACTGATCCGCTTCGCCTTCTACGGCCAGGTTGACTGGCTGTCGTTGGGCGTGGTTGCCGGCTGCACGCTGCTGTTTTTTGCCGGGGCCATCATTGCCTACGACCCTTCGCGCGGCCTGATGACCCGCAAACAGGACACGGGAGGAAATGCCTGATGGCACGAATGAGCCTTGTTCGCAGCCTGGCTGTGGTTGCCATGCTCGCGCCGGGCGTGAACGCCATGGCGGCGAACACCGATCCGGACTGGCCTTGCATACAGCGCAAGGTGCCGCAACTCTCGCTCGGCCAGATCTGGAACGGGCCGGAGCTTCCGCCAGCGGCAAAGGACTTGTCGAAGGACCCCGCCGTCTCCGCCCTGGTCGAGGAGGTGGCAGCCCGGCGGATGCCGATTGCCGAAGCCCAAAAGAAGATCAAGGTTTTCGCCGCCTCGCTGCCGGCCGAGCAGCTTGCACCGAAAATGGCGATGCTGGTGCAAGGCATGTTCGATCACATGGACGCCGAGCGTTCGCACGTGATCTCCGGCATTTCCCGTTACGCCCACAAGCAGCTCGAAATGGCCGCCGCGTTGCGCAAGGAAGCGTCCGACGTCGATGCGTTGCGAGCAAAGCCGGATGCAGATCCCGACGAGATCGAACGGCGAAGCGAACAGCTGAAATTCGCAACGCGAATTTTCACTGAACGCGTACAGTCGCTGACTTACGTCTGCGATGTGCCGACGATCATCGAGCAGCGGCTCTATCAATTGTCCAAGACTGTCTCGGACGCGCTCGCCGCGAAGAAATAAGCTCTCATTCGGTCTTCGCGGCGGATCTCACGATCCCTGGCCGGGCAGCACGCGCCAGCGCTGCACGAAATAACCGGGATGCATCTCGATCCACTGGGCTACCAGCGGCTGCGCCTGCATGAAGGCGGTCCCGGGATTCATCGCCAGGCCGTCCACCATCTGTTCGCGTTGTTCACAGGTCTGCGGCACATCCGTCAGGCAGACCATCATAACGAGCGTGTAAAGCATTACCCCTTGTCCCCATCGAATCCCGAACCCCATGCCCGGGAGGTTTCCGTGATACCGACCAATTTGCAGGGGTCGCACATACAGATCGCTTACGGGTGTGAAAGGACGTGGCCCCCGCTCTTTCGCGCCGCAACATAACATGCCGCTAATCTAACGCCAATGATCGCAGGGCGTTCTCCACTCCCTTCGCACCTATCACGACGATCTTTGGCCTTCGGTATGTCGGTCGTTCAGGTTGAATTTCGCCCGTCCAACGTCATCCCGCTCCGGTGTGCGGATAGAGTTTGCCGAACAGGGGCAGATACATCGCGCCCTTGCGCATCAGGAAATCGTGGAATGTCGCCATGGCCGGCGAGATCGCGTGATCGCTGCGCATCACCGAAAACCATTGCCGCCGGATCGGCATGCCGACAACATCGAGGATAACCAGCCGGCCGGCTTCGGTTTCGGCAGCGATGGTGTGGGCAGAGATGAAGGCGATGCCGAGCCCGGCCATCACCGCCTGCTTGATCGTCTCGTTCGAACCCATCTCGACGCCGAGATCGTCGATGCGGCCGGGCACGTCGCTCAGGAATATTTCCAGCGAGATGCGCGTGCCGGAGCCGGGCTCGCGAATGAGGAAATGTTCCTCGGCGATCCGTTCCTTGGATATCTCGCGTGCCGACGCAAGCGGGTGGTCTGGCGGCGCGATGATGACCAGCGGGTGATCGCCGAAAACCGAAGCTCGCACCGGGACTTCCTTCGCCGGGCGTCCCATCAGTGCGATATCGATGTCGTGGTTCTTCAGACTGTCGATCGTTTCGGCGCGGTTGCCGATGGCAAGCCGCATGTCGATGTCGGGATGCTCCTTCATGAAGCCGGCCATCAGCCGCGGCGCGAAATATTTGGCGGTGGAAACGACGCCGAGCCGCAAGCTGCCGATGCGCACGCCCTTGATCGCATCCATCTTGTCTTCGAGCAGACGAAGCCGCTCTTCGATGGCCTGTGCCGTCTCGACGAAGGCCAGACCCGCGGCAGTGGGACGCATGCCGTCCGACGTCCGGTCGAACAAGGCCAGCTGGAACTCCTCCTCCACCTGCCGCAACTGGATCGTCACCGCTGGAGGAGACAGGCCTAACGCCTTGGCTGCGCTGACGATTCTTCCGTGGCTGATGATTGCCTGAACGGTCTTGAATTGCTTGAGCGTGAGGTTTCTCATATGGCAATACTAAAATTTTTTTACTGCCAAAGTAAAGTTATTGAATTTTACTTATCCAGCACGATTTGTTTTCATTTCCCAATCCGGCCGATCCGAGGAGAGGCGGCTGGATGGGGAGGTTACGATGCCAGCGGCAACGCTCGACGCTTTTCTGAACTCCTATCTCGGCGAGCCGGACGAACTGCGCGCCGCGGTCGTAATGACCGTCCGTCGGCTGACGCAGGCGGCCACCACGATCCGCAATACCATCAATCAAGGGGTACTCGGCACCGCCTTTGCCGGAACCCGTGGCGCCAATGCTGACGGCGATGTTCAGAAGGATCTCGATATCTTCGCTGACGACATCTTCCTCGACGCCATGCGCCACGCTCCGGTCGCGCTCTACGCTTCCGAAGAACTGGAGCAGCCGGTGCTGCTCGACAAGCAAGCGCCTGTTGCCATCGCCATCGACCCGCTCGACGGCTCATCCAACATCGACACCAACGTGTCGATCGGAACGATCTTCTCGCTCCTCCCCGCGATTGGCACGCCGGATGGGAATCCGGCCGCCTCTTTTTTGCAGGCAGGGGTGAACCAGCTGGGCGCCGGTTTCTTCATCTACGGCCCGCAGCTGGCGCTCGTTCTGTCGCTCGGCAGCGGCACGCATGTCTTCGTTCTCTCGACCAGGCTCGGCACATTCGTCCAGGCCTACGAGAGCCGGATCATCCCGCAGCGCACCGAGGAGTTCGCCATCAACGCCGCCAACTACCGGCATTGGGACGAGGCGGTGCGGCTCTATATCGACGACTGCCTCGAAGGCACCGAAGGCCCACGCGAGAAGGACTTCAACATGCGCTGGATCGCCTCCCTGGTCGCTGACTGCTACCGCATATTGATGCGCGGCGGCGTATTCCTGTATCCAGGCGACAAGCGCAAGGGCTACAGGCAGGGGCGACTTCGCCTCGTCTATGAAGCCAACCCGATCGCTTATCTCATCGAACAGGCGGCCGGTGCCGCCACCGATACGATCACCCGCATCCTCGAAATCCAACCCGAGAGCCTGCACCAGCGCGTGCCGATGGTTTTCGGATCGGCGCGGGAAGTGGCGCGCATCACCCGCTATCACACCGAGCCGAGCGCCATCGGCGAGCGCGCGCCGCTGTTCAGCCGCCGCGGCCTTTTCAGGGCCTGAACACCATGTCGGCAAAGCACCCCATCATCACCATCACCGGGTCGTCGGGCGCAGGCACCACCTCGGTCAAGCGCATCTTCGAGTTGATCTTCCGGCGTGAGAACATCGAGGCCGCCTTCATCGAAGGCGACGCTTTCCATCGCTACGACCGCGCCGCGATGAAGGCGAAGGTGGCCGACGAAGAGAAGGCGGGCAATCCCAACTTCACTCACTTCCATGCCGAAGCCAATGAACTCGGAATCCTGGAAGAGGTGTTTGACGAATATGGCCGCCGGGGAACGGGAAGAACCCGCACCTACATCCATGACGAGGACGAGGAAAAGCAGTACGGCACGCCGCCGGGCAATTTTACCGAATGGCGCGAATTTCCTCCCAGCGACTTGCTCTTCTACGAGGGCCTGCATGGCTGCGTCGTCACCGACAAGATCAACCTGGCCAGGCACGCGGACCTCAAGATCGGCGTCGTGCCGGTCATAAATCTCGAATGGATCCAGAAGATCCATCGCGACCGCGCAACGCGCGGCTATTCCACCGAGGCGGTGATGGACGTGATCCTGCGCCGCATGCCGGACTATGTCCGCTACATCGTCCCGCAGTTTTCGCAGACCGCCATCAACTTCCAGCGCGTGCCGATCGTCGACACGTCCAATCCATTCATCGCGCGCTGGATTCCGACGCCCGACGAATCGATGCTGGTCATCCGCTTCGCCAATCCCCGCGGCATCGATTTCCCCTACCTGCTTTCGATGATCCACGACTCGTTTATGTCGCGGCCGAATTCCATCGTGGTGCCAGGCAACAAGCTCGACCTTGCCATGCAGCTGATCCTGACGCCGCTCATCCTGCAATTGATCGAACGCAAGAATCGCGTGTCGTGAGGAGGACGCCATGAACAGCCAAGCAGCAGCCCTGAAGCCTGTCGCCGCCGTCTCGGAGCGCGAGATGGCGAACGCCATTCGCGCACTGGCGATGGACAGCGTCCAAAAGGCCAATTCCGGTCATCCGGGCATGCCGATGGGCATGGCCGACGTCGCGACGGTGCTGTTCAGCCGCTTTATCAACATCGACCCGACGATGCCGGACTGGCCCGATCGCGACCGCTTCGTGCTTTCGGCCGGGCACGGCTCGATGCTGCAATATGCGCTGCATTACCTGCTCGGCTACGAAGACATGCCGATCGAGGAACTGCAGCGGTTTCGCCAACTGGGCAGCCGCACCGCCGGACATCCGGAATATGGCCATGCCCTTGGCATCGAGACGACGACTGGTCCGCTTGGACAAGGCATTTCGACCGCCGTCGGCATGGCGCTGGCGGAGCGCATGCTTGCTGCCCGCCACGGCGCCGATCTCGTCGACCATTTCACCTACGTGATCGCCGGCGACGGCTGCCTGCAGGAAGGCATCAGCCACGAGGCGATCGACCTTGCCGGTCACCTGAAGCTCTCCCGGCTGATCGTCTTCTGGGACGACAATGCGATCTCGATCGACGGACCGACTTCGCTGTCGACGTCGATGGACCAGCCGGCACGGTTCAAAGCCGCTGGATGGCATGTCCAATCGGTGGACGGCCACGACACAGAAGCCGTTGGAGCGGCAATCGAAGCGGCGCAGCAATCGCACCAGCCGTCTCTGATCGCCTGCCGCACGGTGATCGGCAAGGGAGCGCCCAATCTGGGCGGCTCGGAAAAGACGCATGGCGCGCCGCTGGGCGATGCGGAGATCGCAGCGACGCGCGAAAACGTCGGCTGGGCCTACGCGCCGTTCGAGGTGCCGGACGACATCCTTTTTGCCTGGCGCGAGATTGCCGGCCGCGGCCAAGCGGCGCGCCGCGACTGGGAGCAGCGGCTTGCCGCTTCGCCAGGGCGCCAGGCCTTCGAGAGCGCGGTCGCCGGCAGACTGCCCGACGCGGTCTTCGAAGCGCTCGGCGCTTTCCGCAAGGAGCATGTCGAGAAGGCGACCAAGGTTGCAACGCGAAAAGCCTCCGAAATGGCGCTCGCCGCAATCAACGCCGCAACCGACCTGACCGTCGGCGGCTCCGCCGATCTGACGCATTCGAACCTGACGATCACCAGGGGCATGGCGCGCATAGCACCGGATGAATATACCGGCCGCTACATTCACTACGGCATCCGTGAGCACGGCATGGCGGCGGCCATGAACGGCATCGCGCTGCATGGCGGCTTCGTGCCTTACGGCGGCACGTTCCTGTGCTTCGCCGACTATGCGCGCGGCGCGATGCGGCTCTCGGCGCTCATGGGCCAGCGCGTCATCTATGTGATGACGCATGATTCCATCGGTCTCGGCGAGGACGGCCCGACCCACCAGCCGGTCGAGCATCTGGCGATGCTGCGGGCGACGCCAAACCTCAACGTCTTCCGTCCGGCCGACATCATCGAAACGGCGGAGTGCTGGGAATTGGCGCTGAAGAGCGAGAGCCGGCCGAGCGTGCTGGTGCTCTCGCGCCAGAACCTGCCGATGCTGCGCCAGACACACCGCGACGAGAACCGGTCGAGCCAGGGCGCCTACATCCTGCGCGAGCCAGCCGAGCACCGCGCCGTAACGCTGATCGCCACCGGCTCGGAGGTCGAAATCGCTGTTGCCGCCGCCGAACGGCTGGAAACCGAGCACGGCATCGCCGCCGCGGTCGTCTCGATGCCGTGCTGGGAGCTTTTCGAGGAACAGGATGCCGGTACCCGCAAGGCGGTCCTCGGCTCGGCGCCACGCATTGCCGTCGAAGCCGCGGCGCGGCTCGGCTGGGACCGCTGGATCGGCGACACCGGCGCTTTCGTCGGTATGGCCGGTTTCGGCGCCAGCGCCCCTGCCCCGGATCTCTACCGGCATTTCGACATCACGCCCGAAGCCGTCGCGGCAGCGGCGCTGAAGCTCATCATCTAGGAGGACCCGACAATGGCCCGCATCACCCTTCGCCAGCTTCTCGATCATGCCGCCGAGCACGGCTACGGCGTGCCGGCATTCAACATCAACAACATGGAACAGGGCCTCGCCATCATGGAGGCGGCCAAGGCCTGCGACGCCCCGGTCATCATCCAGGCCTCGCGCGGCGCCCGCTCCTATGCCAACGACATCATGCTGGCGAAGATGATGGAGGCGTTGACCGAAATCCATCCGGCCATTCCGCTATGCATCCATCAGGATCACGGCAACAACGAAGCCACCTGCCTTTCGGCGATCCGCCACGGCTTCACCTCGGTGATGATGGACGGGTCGCTGATGGCAGACGCCAAGACGCCAGCAAGCTACGATTACAACGTCGCCGTCACCGAACGTGTCGCACGCATGGCGCATTGGGTCGGCGCTTCCGTCGAAGGCGAGCTCGGCGTGCTCGGCTCGCTGGAAACCGGCCAGGGCGAGGCCGAGGACGGGCACGGCGCCGAAGGCGCGCTTTCCCACGACCAGCTTTTGACCGATCCCGATCAGGCGGTCGACTTCGTGACCACCACCCAGGTCGACGCGCTGGCGATCGCCTGCGGCACCTCGCACGGCGCCTACAAATTCAGCCGCAAGCCCGACGGCGGCATTCTGGCCATGCAGGTGATCGAGGCGATCCACGAAAAGCTGCCCAACACGCATCTGGTCATGCATGGCTCTTCCTCCGTGCCGCAGGAACTGCAGGACATCATCAACAAATATGGCGGCGCGATGCCTCAGACCTTTGGCGTTCCGGTCGAGGAGATCGAGCGCGGCATTCGTTACGGCGTGCGCAAGGTCAACATCGACACCGATTGCCGCATGGCCATGGCCGGGCAGTTCCGCCGCGTCGCGACGGAGGACCCGCGCGAATTCGATCCGCGAAAATTCCTGAAACCCGCCATGGACGCCCTGCGCGACCTTTGCCGTGATCGCTTCGAGCGCTTCGGCACCGCGGGCAATGCCTCGAAGATCAGGGTCATCGCCATGGACGAGATGGCGAAACGTTACGCCGCAGGAAAACTCGACCCGCATATCGCAACTGCGAAAGCCGCCTGAGCGGCAACAGGAGACCTGTCATGAACAAGATCGACATGCCGTCAGCAGGCACGCTCAAGGAAGGCAGCGAACGCTACAAGTCGGGCGTCATTCCCTACAAGAAGATGGGCTACTGGGAGCCGGACTACCGGCCCAAGGAGACCGACCTGATCGCCATGTTTCGGATCACGCCGCAGCCCGGCGTCGACCACGAGGAGGCGGCCGCCGCCATCGCCGGTGAATCCTCTACCGCGACATGGACGGTGGTGTGGACCGACAGGCTGACCGCCTGCGAGCTTTATCGTGCCAAGGCGTTCAAATCCGAGCCGGTGCCAAACACAGGTCCCGGCACCAGGATCGAGCAGCAGTACTTCGCCTATATCGCCTACGACCTCGACCTGTTCGAGCCAGGCTCAATCGCCAACCTGACTGCATCGATCATCGGCAACGTGTTCGGCTTCAAGGCAGTCAAGGCCTTGCGGCTCGAGGACATGCGCATTCCGGTGGCTTACCTCAAAACCTTCCAGGGCCCGGCGACCGGCATCGTGGTGGAACGCGAGCGGCTCGACAAGTTCGGCCGGCCGCTGCTCGGCGCGACGACGAAGCCAAAGCTTGGCCTGTCAGGCCGCAACTACGGCCGCGTCGTCTACGAGGCGCTGAAGGGTGGCCTCGACTTCGTCAAGGACGACGAGAATATCAACTCGCAGCCCTTCATGCACTGGCGCGACCGCTTCCTCTACTGCATGGAGGCTGTGAACAAGGCGTCGGCCGCCACCGGCGAAGTCAAGGGCCATTATCTCAACGTCACCGCCGGCACGATGGAGGAGATGTACGAGCGCGCCGAATTCGCAAAACAGCTTGGCTCCTGCATCGTCATGATCGATCTCGTCATTGGCTACACGGCGATCCAGTCGATGGCCAAGTGGGCACGCCGCAACGACATGATCCTGCACCTGCACCGCGCCGGCAACTCGACCTATTCGCGCCAGAAGAACCACGGCATGAATTTTCGCGTCATCTGCAAATGGATGCGGATGGCCGGCGTCGATCACATCCATGCCGGCACGGTGGTCGGCAAGCTGGAAGGCGACCCGCTGATGATCAAGGGTTTTTATGACACGCTGCGCGAGGAGCGCACGCCGCAGAACCTCGAAACCGGGCTGTTCTTCGATCAGGACTGGGCCTCGCTCAACAAGGTGATGCCCGTCGCCTCGGGCGGCATCCATGCCGGCCAGATGCACCAGTTGATCCATTATCTCGGCGAGGACGTCATCCTGCAGTTCGGCGGCGGCACAATCGGCCATCCGGACGGCATCCAGGCCGGCGCGACGGCCAATCGCGTCGCGTTGGAGGCGATGATCCTCGCCCGCAACGAGGGCCGCGACTATCTGCGCGAAGGGACCAGAATCCTCGAACAGGCGGCCAGATGGTGCACGCCGCTGAAGGCGGCCCTGGAGACCTGGAAGGACGTCACCTTCAACTACGAATCGACCGACACGGCCGACTTCGTGCCAACCGCAACGCCCAGCTTCTAGACGAAAGGAACCGTCGCCATGATGACCAATCCGGGAAACAAGGTCACGCAGGGACAGTTTTCGTTCCTGCCCGACCTGACCGATGAGCAGATTTCGGCGCAGATCAAATACGCGCTGAAAAACCACTGGGCGGTCAGCGTCGAGTACACGGACGATCCGCATCCGCGAAACACCTATTGGGAAATGTACGGTAACCCGATGTTCGACCTGAGGGACCCGGCGGGCATCCTGCTTGAAGTCAACAATTGCCGGAAAGCCATGCCCAACATGTATGTCCGGGTCACCGCCTTCGATTCGACCAAGGGCTGGGAAGCGCCGCGTATGTCGTTCATCGTCAACCGGCCGCCCAACGAACCCGGGTTCCGGCTGCTGCGCCAGGAGCGCGACGGCCGCAGCCAGGGCTATTCGATCGTGCCTTATGCGACCGACAGGCCCGAAGGCGAGCGGAGCTAACCGAAACCATGATGGACGCGATAGCAAAGGGCGCTGCCGCGCAGGACGAATCGGTTGATCTGCAGGCCGAGTTCGAGGCGTCTAACATCGACGAGGTGATGGACAAGCTCGACCGCGAACTCGTTGGCCTGAAGCCGGTCAAGAACCGCATCCGCGAGATCGCGGCTCTCCTCCTGGTCGACCGGCTTCGCCGCAAGTTCGGGCTGACCTCGGGCGCGCCGACGCTGCACATGAACTTTACGGGAAATCCCGGCACCGGAAAGACCACCGTGGCGCTCAGGATGGCCGAAATCCTGCATCGTCTCGGCTATATCCGCGAAGGCCACATGGTCGCGGTGACGCGAGACGATCTCGTCGGCCAGTATGTGGGCCACACCGCGCCAAAGACCCGCGAAGTGATCAAGCGCGCCATGGGCGGCGTGCTTTTCATCGACGAGGCCTACTATCTCTACAAGCCCGAGAACGAACGCGACTACGGCCAGGAATCGATCGAAATCCTGCTGCAATGCATGGAAAACAACCGAGACGATCTGGTTGTAATTCTTGCCGGCTACAAGAACAAGATGGACCGCTTCTTCGACAGCAATCCCGGCATGCGCTCGCGCATCGCCCACCACCTCGATTTTCCCGACTACGGCGTCAGCGAGCTGAAATCGATCGCCGAGATCATGCTGGCGGAACAGAATTACCGTCTCAGCGAGGCGGCGGCCAAGGCGCTCGAAGAGTATCTCCCGATCCGCATGCGGCTGCCGCATTTCTCCAACGCTCGCTCGGTCCGCAATGGCCTCGACCGGGCGCGGCTTCGCCAGGCCAACCGCCTTTTCGCGTCGCGCGACCGGGCGTTGACGAAAACCGACCTTATCACCATTGAGGAATCCGACATTCGCGGCAGCCGCGTGTTCGCGGAAGGTAAGCTCGAAGGCGAACCGGAGACGAAGGCGCGCTGACAAGATGAGGCCGGTTGGTGTGCAGCGACCGGAAACGGAAGACAGAATGAGAGCCGACGACCATGGGTACTAAGACAATCATCGCGCCCTCGGTGCTTTCTGCGGACTTCTCGCGGCTCGGCGACGAGGTCGAAGCCGTCGTCCGGGCGGGTGCCGACTGGATCCACCTCGACGTCATGGACGGCCATTTCGTGCCCAACATCACCTTCGGTCCGCCGGTGATCAAGGCGATCCGTGATCGAACGGACAAGATCTTCGACTGCCATCTGATGATCGCGCCGGCCGACTCCTATCTCGCCGCCTTCGCCGATGCCGGCTGCGACATCATCACGGTGCATGCCGAGGCTGGGCCGCATCTCGACCGTTCGCTGCAGGCAATCAGGAATCTCGGCAAGAAGGCCGGCGTGTCGCTCAACCCGGCGACGCCGGAAAGCGTCATCGAGTATGTGCTCGACCGGCTCGATCTGGTGCTTCTGATGACGGTCAACCCAGGCTTCGGCGGCCAGGCGTTCATTTCGGCGGTCATCGACAAAGTCAGGCGGGTCAAGGCACTGATCGGCAATCGCCCGATCGACATCGAGATCGACGGCGGCGTCACGCCCGAGACCGCTCCGTTGGTCACCGCGGCCGGCGCCAATGTGCTGGTCGCCGGCTCGGCCATCTTCAAGGGTGGCACCGAGGCTGCCTATCGTGCCAATATCGGCGCCATCAGACAGGCGGCCGACGGGGCGATCCGGAAAGCCGCGTAAACTGTTTCATCGGAGGGCGAACATGGCGGCAATTCCACCTGTCTGCGATTTCGGCTGGCAAGCCATCGATGCCGTCTTGCCAGGGGTCGACGGCAAATCCCATTCGATCTTCAGTCACGCCGGTCCGAACGGGCTGGTGGTGGCCTTCATCTGCAACCACTGCCCCTATGTGAAGGCAGTGATTTCACGCATGGTGCGCGACGCCAACGACCTCAAGGCCGAAGGCATCGGCTTTGTCGCGATCAACTCCAACGATGCCGACGCTTATCCAGACGATTCCTTCGACAACATGAAGCTCTTCGCCAAGACGAACGGCTTCAGCTTCCCCTACCTCCACGACGAGCGCCAGACGGTGGCGCGTGCATACGGAGCCGTTTGCACTCCCGATTTCTTCGGGCTCAACAACGAGTTGACACTGCAATATCGCGGCCGGCTGGACGCCGCGCGGCGCGACGCTGGACCGCCCCGGCTGAGGCGCGACCTGTTCGAGGCGATGAAGCAGGTTGCCCGAACCGGCGACGGGCCGCTGGACCAGATCGCTTCGATCGGCTGCTCGATCAAGTGGAAGGATGCCGCATGAATGTCGGCGTGGGAAGGCCGTTGCGGTCGCCGAAAGCGATCCTGTTCGATCTCGACGGCACGCTGGTCGATTCGGCGCCCGATCTAGCGGCCGCCGTCAACGAGTTGCTGGCCGGCCGCGATCTGCCGCCGCTGCGCCTGGAACAGGTCAAAGCGATGATCGGCGGCGGCGTCAGGAAACTGGTCGAGCGCGCCTTCGCGGCTTCCGGTACGCCGCTCCTCGGCAGCGCGCTCGAAGAGGCCATCCGCGTCATGGCGCCGATCTATCGCAGACATCTGACCGGCCTGACAAAGCTGATGCCTGGCGTCAGGGAGGTTCTCACGCATTTCCATTTGAGCGGAATAGCCATGGGCGTGGTGACCAACAAGCCGCAGTTGGCGGCTCGCGAAATCCTGCTGCATTTTGGACTGACGGAATATCTCGGCGCGATCGTCGGCGGAGACGCGGTGAATACTTGAAACCGGCGCCCGACGCTCTGTTGCTGGCGCTCGACCAGCTTCAGGTCGAACCTCGTGACACGCTGATGGTCGGAGACAGCAGCGCCGACGTGGCCGCGGCGCGCGCCGCCGGCATACCCGTCATTCTGCTGCGTGGCGGCTACATCCAAATTCCCGTTGAAGAGCTTGGCGCCGACCTCGTTTGCGACAGCTTGCTCGATCTGCCGTCCGCGATGCAGAGGCTGCACGACGCTGCTTTACCCCAAGCGTAAAGCCCAGGCAAACGCTGGCCGGACGCAGTCCAAATGGCCGGCGGAGCCGCGTTACTTCGAGAATTGCTTCAGATAAGCGATGACGTTGGCGACGTCCTCGTCCTTTTTGAGGCCGACAAACGCCATCTTCGTTCCCTTGACCATGGCTTTCGGATCGTGAAGGTAGGTGGCCAACGTGGCTTCGTCCCATTTAACACCGGATTTCCCTGCCGCGACCATGGCTTGCGAATAGCTGAATCCGGGATGCGTGCCTGCCGTCCGGCCGATGACGCCGTTCAACGACGGACCGATCTTGTTCTTATCCTGGTCGGCGATATGGCAAACCTTGCATTTGGTGAAGACTTTCTCACCTGCCGCGGCATCCTGTGCCTGGGATTGGCTCGTGAAGGTCACAACGGATACGACGGCGAAAAATGCGATTGCGCGCATGGCATTTCCTCATTTGATCGTCTGGGTGCCCTGGACGATTTGCGCGTGTCGATGCTTTGACCGCCGGCATCCGCTTTTACGCGGGAGAGCGAACTATTCGCCCTTCCTCCCTGGAATGGCAGCACCTGCACGCATCGAAAAGCTAGACTGCCGATGAAGGAAGTCAATCGTACAAAGGTCCTGTTTCGTTTCCCGACTGCGCAAAGTGGAAGTGCGTAGCGACATGCGGTTCACATTATTGACGCGTATTGGCCGAACGCGTAGCCTAACTTCAACCCGTTTCCTGTTTGGGCACCTTCAGGAAATCCGATGCAACTCCACAGCACGACTCTGGAGAGATCGCCGCAGAGGCGACGATAGGTGCCAAATGGACATGGTCGATCTCATATTAACGGTTTGCCTGAGCGCCAATCCGGGCAATTGCCGAGATGAACACCTCTATTTCGAGAGCCGCGGCTCTCTGTTCCAATGCATGTTCCTGGCGCCCGGCGAGATCGCAAAATGGTCTCAGGAACATCCAAGTCTCAAGATCGTGCGCTGGAAATGTGCCTTTGGGAGCAAGGAACGAGCGATTTGATCGACATCCCTGGTTCAGCGACGGCCCCAGGAAGAGGAGACGTCACGATGATTTCGCGGCGCAAAACGCTGCGTTTGGCGGCTCTTGGGACAGCCGCCATCCTCGCCTCAAGGCCGGTTGCTGTCTTTGCAGCAGCCAAGGTCCGAATTGGTGTCCTGAAGTTTGGCACCGTGAGCTGGGAACTCAATACGCTGAAACAACACAAGCTCGACGAGGCCAACAGGATCGATCTGGAAATTGTCTATTTCGCCGGGGAGGATGCGACCAACGTCGCGATGCTGGCCGGCGCGATTGACATGATCGTGACCGACTGGCTGTGGGTCTCGCGCCAGCGCTCCGAGGGCGGCGACCTTACAATGGCTCCTTATTCGACCGCCGTTGGGGCAATCATGGTGAAGGAGGAATCGCCGATCCGGACGATCGCCGACCTAAAGGAAAAGAAGATCGGTGTCGCCGGCGGCCCGCTCGACAAGAGCTGGCTACTGATTCAGGCGCTGGCCAGACGCGATCACGGCCTCGACCTGCCGACAGCCAGTGACGTCGCCTTTGGCGCGCCGCCGCTGATTTCGGAAAAGGCGATGCAGGGAGAACTCGATGCGGTACTCAATTTCTGGCATTTCTGCGCCCGGCTCGAGGCCAACGGCTTTCGTCGGTTGATCGGCGCGGATGATGCGGCGAAAGCGCTCGGAGCCTCGGGCGCCGTGTCGGCGCTCGGCTACGTCTTCCACGACCAATGGGCGAACGAGAATCCGGATGCCGCCCGGGGCTTTGTCAAGGCCTCCAAGCAGGCCAAGGACTTGCTGGCCAGATCCGACGATGAATGGCTGCGTCTGGCGCCGCTCATTCGCGCGGAAGGCAAGGAGCTGGAAAAACTGCGCGACCGCTATCGCCAGGGCATTCCCAGACGGCCGGTCGCCGAAGAAGCGGCCGATGCGGGCAAGCTCTATCACGTGCTGGCTGCGATAGGTGGCGAGAAGCTGGTTGGCAGGGCGCCAGAGATGGCGCCCGGCACGTTCTGGCCGGAACTCGCGAAATGACCGCACCGGAGGACATGTCCGGTCGATCCAGCCTTGCGACGGCACTGACGCCAGCGCTGACGGTAGCGGTTTCCCTGCTCGGACTTTGCCTGCTGTGGAGCCTCGCGGCCCATCTGTGGCAAAGCCGTGCTTTCCCCTCACCAGGGCAGGTCTGGCAGGTGCTGCTCAGGGAAGCGGCGAGCGGCGACCTTTTTTATCATCTTGGCGCGACGCTCGGACGGGTTGCCGCGGCATACGTCGTCGCAATGATTATCGGCTCGGTCATCGGTGTCCTCCTTGGCAGCTACCGCGGTGCGGACCGGTTCTTCAATCCCTGGGTGATCCTGTTTCTCAACATTCCCGCGCTGGTGATCATCGTGCTCGCCTATATCTGGTTCGGCCTCAACGAGGCGGCGGCGATAGGCGCTGTTGCAGTGAACAAGATCCCGAATGTCGTAGTGACCATGCGCGAGGGCGCCAGGACGCTTGACCCACGTTATGCCGAAATGGCCGCCGTCTACCGCTTCGGCCCACTCGACCGCATCCGCCATGTTCTGCTGCCCCAACTGCAGCCCTATTTTGCCGCTGCCTCGCGATCCGGCATCGCTCTCATCTGGAAGATCGTCCTGGTGGTTGAACTGCTCGGACGTTCCAATGGCGTCGGCTTCCAGATCTATCTCTATTTCCAACTCTTCGACGTCGCCGCCATTCTTGCCTACACGCTGGCTTTCGTGGCGGTGATGCTTGTCATCGAACTCATCCTGGTGCAGCCCGTTGAACGACATGCAACCCGTTGGCGCCATCGCCCCGCTTAAGGTCGATATCGCTGAAAAGACCTTCAGATCCGCGCGAGGTGTCTCGGTAACGGCGCTTCAGGGTCTGTCCTTCGAGGTCCGGCAGGGCGAATTCGCCTGTCTGCTCGGGCCGTCGGGCTGCGGCAAGACCACGACGTTGCGTATCTTGCTTGGATTGGACAAAGACTTTTCCGGCTCTTTCCAACTGCCGCAAGGCGGCTCGAACCGCATCGCCGCTGTGTTCCAAGAGCCGACTTTGCTGCCATGGCGGACGCTCGAGCAGAATGTCAGACTGGCGCTGCCGAAAGGACTGAGGACGAAAAATCTCGACGGACTGTTCGCCAGTCTCGGCCTCACCGGCATGCGCTCGCTCTATCCAACGGAGCTTTCGCTCGGCCTTGCGCGCAGGGCAGCGCTTGCCAGGGCCTTCGCCAACGAGCCGGCAGTGCTTTTCCTGGACGAACCCTTCGTCTCACTCGATGAGCGGACCGCCGTGCGGCTTCGTCACCTGCTTCTGTCGGTGTGGTCGGCGCGGCCAACCACCGCCTTGATGGTAACGCACAATCTGCATGAAGCGCTGATGCTGTCGGACCGCATTATCGTGCTCGCGCCGCAACCGACCCATGTGCTGGGCATGTTCGACGTGCGGCTGCCGCGGCAATATCGCAATGCACGGGTGATGAGCGACCTCTTGCGGTCGTTCCATCGAAAATTCCCGGGCGTGACCTGATCGCCGCGGCGGGCGAAATGCAGATCGGAAAAGCCATGTCGATCGATGGGGTACGGCGCAGGGCGTCAGGCGGCTGTTCGGCTCCCGCGGTCAAGGCATGGACGAGGCCATGGCGACGATGGGACAGATGAAACTGCGCCAGTTCCCGCCTCAAGAGACGATGACGAAGGTGCAGGAGTTGCAGTTGATGATCCGGCACCCAAACAATTCGGGCCTGCAGCGGGATTCGCTGACGCAGTACTTCATTCCCGCGCACTTCATCCACGAACTGTCGATCTCTCAAGCCGATCAGCCGATTCTCTCGATGGAGGGCGGAACATCGATTTCGGAGGATCCCAATTTCCGGTTCGATTTCACGGCGCACGGCAATGGCGAAATCCGTGTCGAGGCGACAGACAGGGATGGCAAGGTATTTCGCGGCCATTGGCCGATGGAAACGGCGGGACTGTGAGGCACCGTCACGCGCCTATTCCGCCTGACTAGAAGCAACGTACGTCGGCTTCCGCCTGCGCGCGTTTCAGTTCTGTGCGCGCCGCCTTAGCTGGCGCGCTTTCGCGAAACAACCCTGCGGCCTCCCCTGTCGTCAGCGACATGCTTTTGAAGGTCTCCGCCCTCTCATAGTGATCGTAGGGAAGGATTGAGGCGATAACATCGATCGAGCAGGAACAGCTTTCAAGCGCCTGACGTGTCTGGCCATTTGTTTGCATGCAGCCGAGCACGTAGTCGGCAATGGTTGCCGTTGGGTAGTCTCCCGCGGCGCTGGCGGGGTTCGCAAAGGCCAGTGTCGCCGTAAAGACCAGCGGCAAGGTGGAAGATCCGACAGATCTGATCATGAGGAAACCTCCAGTTGGCCTGGACACTATGCATCCAGACAGGATCATCGCGCCAATTGGCGACGTGCCGCAAAGCCAGTCAAGCTCCCATGGCCTCTGTATAGGACCAAAGGAGGAATGCCCTATCGACCGACAAGAGGCCTTCACGGCAGCTCCATGGACCCGTTGCGCACCTCGCTTCCAGCGATCATTTCATGTCTCGCCCACTATCGGCAGCCAACGAGACGCACGCATACTTACCCCGAGACGCTTCGTAAAATATATCGAAATAAAATTAAATACGCACCGCACCGTGAATACGGGAGCAATAGGATCAATATATATATCGCAGCTTGCGGCCAGCCTATCAATAGTCTGACGTAAGATGCTTCTCTTATCTGCTTCTATATATTGCAGCGCATCATAATCGTATTGCGGTGCAAGAACGCGCTGCGGGTTTTTGCTTGCTTGGCCTTTTACGATGACATAGCTTTTTCCCTGTTTCCGGCTTCAAGAGCGCCATCGTCAGGGAGCGGTGGCAGTCTTTCGAAGGCCAAGTGGGGCGGGCAGTAACGGTGCCCTCTGCTTGTCGGGGTAGGTCGTGACAGCTGCCGGAAATACTTCCCCACATGAATCGCTTGGGCAAGCCCTTGTGGGCTTGACGGTCGATTTGTCACTGTGAACCTCGGGAGGATTTCGGATGCGTGTACTTGCGAAAGCTACCTATATTCTGACGACCGCGGCGTTTCTGTCGCTCGGCGCGGCCTATACGGCTTCGGCCAACGAAGACCTTGCAAAGCTCGCATCGGATGCGAAGAACTGGGCGATGCAGACGGGTGACTACGCCAACACCCGCTATTCCAAACTCAAGCAGATCACCGCGGACAATGTGAAGAACCTGCAGGTCAAATGGAGCTTTTCCACCGGCGTGCTGCGCGGTCACGAAGGCGGGCCGCTGATCATCGGCGATGTGATGTATGTCCACACGCCTTTCCCAAATAACGTCTTTGCTCTCGACCTCAAGAACGACGGGAAGATCCTCTGGAAATACGAACCCAAGCAGGATCCGAACGTTATAGCGATCATGTGCTGCGACACGGTCAATCGCGGTGTTGCCTATGGTGACGGCAAGATCATTCTCAACCAGGCCGACACCACCGTCGTCGCGCTCGATGCCAAGACCGGTAAGGTCGCCTGGTCGGTCAAGAACGGCGACAAGACCGATGGCGGCAAGGGCGAATCAGGCACCTCTGCGCCCGTTGTCATCAAGGACAAGGTGCTCGTCGGTGTCTCCGGCGCCGAATACGGCGTTCGCGGCTGGATAGCCGCCTACAATCTGAGTGACGGCAAGCTCGCATGGAAGGCCTATTCGGAAGGTCCGGACGCAGACACCCTGATCGATCCCGAGAAGACCACCCAGCTCGGCAAGCCTGTCGGAAAGGATTCCGGCACGAACACCTGGGAAGGCGAACAGTGGAAGACAGGCGGCGGCACGACATGGGGATGGTATTCCTATGATCCCAAGCTGAACCTCGTCTACTACGGTACCGGCAATCCCTCGACGTGGAACCCGGTCCAGCGCCCCGGCGACAATCGCTGGTCCATGACAATCATGGCTCGCGATGCGGATACTGGTGTTGCCAAATGGCTCTACCAGATGACCCCGCATGACGAATGGGACTTTGATGGCATCAACGAGATGATTCTCGTCGACGGCATGGAGGTCAATGGCGCCAAGCACGACGTGCTGGTGCATTTCGACCGCAACGGCTTTGCCTACACCATGGACCGCGCCACCGGCGAACTTCTCGTCGCCAAAAAATACGATCCGGCAGTGAACTGGGCGACGGAAGTCAACATGGATCCCAAGAGCGACCAGTATGGCCGCCCGCAGGTCGTGGCCAAATATTCGACCCAGCAGAACGGCGAAGACACCAACTCGACCGGTATCTGCCCGGCTGCGCTTGGAACCAAGGACCAGCAGCCGGCCGCCTACTCGCCGAAGACCGGGTTGTTCTATGTGCCGACCAACCATGTCTGCATGGACTATGAGCCTTACAAAGTGAGCTACACCGCCGGTCAGCCCTATGTGGGCGCCACCGTGTCGATGTATCCGGCGCCTGGCGGTGACGGCAACATGGGCAACTTCATTGCCTGGGATGCAGCCAAGGGTGAGATCGTCTGGTCGAAGCCCGAGCAGTTCTCGGTGTGGTCGGGCGCATTGGCGACAGATGGCGACGTCGTCTTCTACGGTACCCTCGAAGGCTACATCAAGGCGGTCGATAAGGACGGCAAGGAACTTTACAAGTTCAAGACCCCGTCCGGCATCATCGGCAACATCACGACCTACGAGCATGACGGCAAGCAGTACATCGCCGTTCTGTCCGGCGTCGGTGGATGGGCCGGTATCGGTCTGGCAGGTGGCCTGCTTTCGCCCGATAACGCCGCTGCCTGGCATGGCGCCGTCGATCAGGGCCGTGCGCAGGGCGACGAGACCGCAGTCGTTGGAACCGCAGGACTGGGTGCCGTCGGCGGTTACGCGGCACTTGCCGACTATACGACGCTGGGTGGTCAGCTCACCGTCTTCGGCCTCCCGGACTGATAGCCGGGAAGAGCCTTACGACTAGGCTTGAAAAACGAGAGCCCGGGTCACCAGGAAGCCGGGAACGGGGCTCTCGATTGCGCCGCGCACCCAACACCGATCAATGCCGCTGCACGACGGCAGCCAGTGTCCCTGGCAAATGAAGGAAGTGTCTGAATGATCGTTCGCATTGCAGTTTCCGCTCTCGCGCTGGTCCTGCTGCCTCTGGCCAGCTCAAGTCTGGCACGGGCCGAAGACAGCATGGAAAAAGCCAAGGCGGTGAAGCAAGAAGGAGGCAAATATTTAGATGCGGACGGAAATCCGACCTACAAGATCGAAAACGGAACCGTCGATTGGTACACGTTCAGCGGGTACCGCCGGTATCACTCCGATTGCCATGTCTGTCACGGACAGGACGCAACAGGTTCGAGCTATGCGCCTGCCCTGGTCAATAGTCTGAAAAACATGGATTACGCCACGTTCCTCTCGATCGTCGCCGAGGGCCGCAAGAATGTCGGCGGCGGCAAGGAAAACGTCATGCCTGCCTTTGGCGACAACAAGAACGTCTATTGCTACCTGGACGACCTCTACGTCTATCTGCGCGCGCGCGCCGATGGCGCGGCGCCCCGCGGCAGGCCGCCCAAGCATGAAGACAAGGCCCAGGCAGCCAAGGATGCCGAGGCATCCTGCATGGGTGGATGATATGACCGGCCGCGATGCATCGAAGCTGCGCGTCGTTCTGCCGATCCTCGGCGCCCTCGCCTTGCTGCCGTCGAACGCCCTGGCGCAAGGTGCCGGCCTTGGCGCTGCGGGCGAACTGGTCGATCCCGACATTCTGCGCGTGTGCGCAGATCCCTCGAACATGCCCTTCACCGACAAGAACGGCCAAGGCTTCGAAAACAAGCTGGCTGAACTGGTTGCCAAGAAGACGGGGCGGAAATCAGTCGCTTACACATGGTTTCCCACTGTCACCGGCTTCGTGCGCAACACGCTGGGGGCCAACCGATGCGACGTCATCATGGGCTACGCCCAAGGCGATGAACTGGTGCAGAACACCAACGCCTATTATCGCTCCGCCTATGTGCTGGTGCACCCGAAAGGCAAGGGCATGGAGGGCGTCGAGACGATCGAAGATCCGAAACTTTCCGGCAAGAGAATCGGCGTCGTCGAAAGCACGCCGCCAACCGCCAACATGGCCGCCAACAAGCTTCTGCGGACCGCCAAGATCTACCCGCTGGCGGTGGATACGCGCGTCACCCCTTCCATGGGAGAAGTCATGATTAAGGACATGCTCGCCGGCAAGATCGACGCGGCGGTCTTGTGGGGGCCGATGGCAGGCTACTATGCCAGGGAACTCGGAGCCGATGTCACGATCGTTCCCCTGGTGAAGGAAAAAACCGGCTCGCGCATGTCTTACCGCATCACCATGGGCGTACGTCCGTCCGACCAGGAATGGAAGCGGACGCTCAACCGGGTGATCAGGGAAAACCAGGCGGAGATCACCAAGATCCTGCTGGGTTACAATGTGCCGCTGATCGACGAGCACGACAATCCGATCACGCAATAACTGGGATGGGCCCGGCCGAGGCAGGAATGTGGCAGGCGATGAAAGGAAAGGAAGCGATTTTGTTGCCCACGGCGGGTATCCCGGGCCTTACAGAGCCTGCATGGGCAGGCGAGGTCGACGAGCCCGCCGGCTATCGGCTGGACGGAGCGGACCAATTTGCCTGCAGGAGCGATGAGGAGAGACAAGGTTAGAAAGGACGTTCGTGACAGCACATGGCTGGCCAACCTGGGAGATGGCGCTATTTCGCAGGAGACCGCCAGCTATTTTCGCCAAGGCCCCGCAGGCCACAGCTACTTTCGATAGTTTTGTTTTTCGGCTTTTCAAAAACCACTGTTTCATTTGTCCATTTTGAGACGTGATGGACGAGCCATTGCTTCGGTGCTCTGCAATGGTTGGCTAACGACAGCATCGGCCCCTTCGGGCTGATAGAAGAGGAGAAATGATATGAAGAAGAGCTGGACAAAACCGACCATGTGTCAGGTTGCTGCGGGCTTTGAAATTTCGCGGTATCTGCCTGCTGAAATTACTCCCAAGAAGTAGGCCGCAGAGGTGCGTGTCCCTGGCAACAGGGGCGCGCATCCCTTGCCGCATGGGATTTTCGTGGAAAGGTTTTGACGCACGCAAAGCGGGCGGGACGTTTTTTGCGGCTGCAAATTGCCTGCTGGTCAGAGCAGCCGCGAGGCGGGCGTTTTCATGCGCTTGAGAATCATCGGATCGGCGGCAGGCGGCGGCTTTCCGCAATGGAACTGCAATTATCGTCTGAGTCGTGCGGCTCGCACCGGAATGGCTGGCGTGCATTCACGAACCCAATCAAGTGTCGCCGCCTCGGCGGATGGGCTCGGCTGGGTTCTTTTCAACGCCTCGCCCGACATTCGCCAGCAGATCGCGGCAACGCCTGAATTGCAACCCGCGGACGATGCGCCGCTGCGCTCGACGCCTATTCGCGCGGTGGTGCTGACCAATGCCGATGTCGATCATGTCGCCGGCCTGCTCAGCCTGCGTGAGCGGCAGCCTTTCGCTATCTATGCAACGACACAGGTTCTGGCGACGCTGAAGGCGAATTCGATTTTCAATGTTCTCGATCCGGCGCTCGTGCCGCGACGCATCTTGCCGCCGGCGAAAGAACTGGCGATCTGCGATGCAGACGGCCACGACACCGGCGTGGCTGTCGAGAGCTTTCCGGTGCCCGGGAAGATAGCGCTCTATCTTGAGGACAAAGACCATCCGGAGGCCAATTTTAGCTCCGACGCCGGTGACACGATTGGCGTCCGAATCGCTGGTGCCGGCTGTCGCGGCTCCGTCTTCTATATCCCCGGCTGCGCGCGCATCGATGCGACCCTGCGCACGCGTCTCACCGATGCCGCATGCCTTCTGTTCGACGGCACGGTCTACACCGACGACGAGATGATTGCTGCCGGCGTCGGTCAAAAAACCGGTGCGCGCATGGGGCACCTGGCGATGTCGGGAGACGCGGGGTCGATCGCCGGCTTGGCCGATGTGAGGATCGGCCGCCGTGTCTTTGTTCACATCAACAACACCAATCCGATCCTCGACGAGAATTCTGCCGAACACGCGGCGGTCAAGGCGGCAGGCTGGGAAGTCGCAGGCGACGGAATGGAGATGGAATTTTGAGTGATTTCCACGACGCGGCCAGGAATGGTCTGTCCTCCAGCGAGCTCGAAGCCGTGCTGCGGCAGGTCGGTGCCGAGCGCTATCACAACCGCCATCCTTTCCATCACAGGATGACCAGCGGTGCGCTGTCGAGGACCGAGATGCAGGCCTGGGCGCTGAACCGCTATTGCTACCAGGCTGTCATTCCGCGCAAGGACGCCATGATCCTCGCACATGCCGAGGACCCGGCGTTTCGTGCCGCCTGGCGCAAACGCATCGAGGACCATGACGGCGAGGACGGCTGGAGCGGCGGTATTGCGCGCTGGCTGCATCTGGCGACCTCGCTCGGTCTCGATGCCGATGCGGTGAAGAGTGAAAGGCTGGCACTGCCGGCAACACGTTTCGCGGTCGGCGCTTACCTCTCCTTTTGCACGAACCGGACGCTGTTCGAGGCGGTCGCGTCGTCGCTGACCGAGATGTTCTCGCCGCTCATTATCGGCGAGCGGGTGCCGGCGATGCTGGCCAAATACGATTACATCACCGAGGATACGTTGGCCTATTTCAGCCGACGCCCCGAACAGGCCTCGCGCGACGCCGACTTCGCCCTCGCCTATGTGCTCGGACATGCCGACACGGCGGAACGCCAGCAGCAGGCGATCGATGCACTGATGTTCAAATGCGATATACTCTGGGCCATGCTCGACGCGCTTCAACACGCCTATGGCGAGCCGGGAAACATCCCGCCCGGTGCCTTCCGTCCGGATGCAGTCCGATGATGGCGCTGCGCGAAAGAACCCTGGTGTCGCCGCGATCGGTGCCATCGCTGCCGAAGCACGTGCGCATACAGTACGACCCCGTGCGGCAGGCATTCGCCGTGCTTTCGCCCGAAAAAATATTCTGGCCGAACGACATCAGCCTCGACATATTGCGCCGCTGCGATGGGCGGTCCACGGTCGGTCACATCATTGCCGGTCTTGCCGCGGATTATGATGCCGAACAGGAGGCCGTGGCGGCCGACGTCATCGCCTTCCTGCAGGAATGGTCGGACAAGCTGCTGGTGAAGCTATGAGCGAGCCCCTTCTTCCTCCGATCGGCATGCTGGCGGAACTGACGCATCGCTGCCCGCTGCAATGCCCCTATTGCTCCAATCCGCTCGAATTGCTGAAGGCCAATCGCGAACTCGACACGCAGACCTGGCTCGACCTGTTCTCGCAGGCCGCCGATCTCGGCGTTCTCCAGGTGCATCTGTCCGGCGGCGAACCGACGCTGCGCCGCGACCTCGAGCAATTGATCGCCGGGCTTTCGGCGCGCGGCGTCTACACCAACCTGATCACCGCCGGCGTCGGCATTGCCGAAGGCCGCATCGAGGCGTTTGCCGAAGCCGGGCTCGACCATCTGCAGCTGAGCTTTCAAGGCGCACGGCCGGCGACCACCGACCGCATCGGCAACCACAAAGGCGGCCACGAAAAGAAGCTGGAGACGGCACGCCGGGCTCGCGCGGCCGGCCTGCCGCTTACCATCAACGCGCCGATCCATCGCCACAACATCGAGGAGGTGCCGGAATTCATCGATCTGGCCCTTTCGCTGGGTGCGGAGCGTCTCGAGATCGCCAACGTCCAGTACGCCGGCTGGGCGCTGACCAATCGCGATCAACTGATGCCCGAGCGTGCTGCGGTCGACCGGCAGGCGGAGATCGTCGCGGCGGCGCGGGAACGACTCACCGGCGTCATCAACATCGATTTCGTCACGCCGGACTATTTCGCCATCTATCCCAAGCCGTGTATGGGCGGCTGGGCGCGCGACGCCTTCATGGTGACGCCGGACGGCACCGTACTGCCATGCCATGCCGCACAGATCATCCCGTCGCTCAGCTTCGAGCGTTTCGGACCACGCAGCCTGGCCGCGATCTGGACCGATTCGCCGGCATTCAATGCCTTTCGCGGCACGGACTGGATGCAGGAGCCCTGTCGCAACTGTGAGCGGCGCGAAATCGACTGGGGCGGCTGCCGCTGCCAGGCGATGGCGATCGCCGGCGATGCCGCCGCAACGGACCCGGCTTGCGCGAAATCGCCGATCCATGCGCGCATGGCAATGCTGATCGACGAAGCCCAGCGCGCTGCGACAGTTCCCTCGAAGGACGAACCGTTCGTCTACCGGCGTATCGGCGTCGTTACCGAGCCCGCCTGACCCGCTGAGCTATTCCTATAGTAGTTAGTCTTAGTCTCGTGAAAGCCGTTCGGCATGCCACGTCATATGGTCATCCATGAATGTCGAAATGAAAAAATATGAGTGATCGTATCCGTCCTGCATCCGCAATTTCAACGGAATGCCGGCCTTGGAGCAGGCGTCCTCGAGCAGCCAAGGCCTGAGGCCCTCCTGGAGGAAACCATCTGATGTTCCCTGATCGACCAGGAATTCCGGGAAACGGTGTCCATTCTCGATGAGCGAAGTGGCATCGTAGCGCCGCCACGAGGCCTCATCCACGCCGAGATATTTTTCGAAAGCCGGCCTCGACCAGCCGGCTGTGCTTGGCTGCACGATCGGCGCAAATGCCGAGCAACTCTTGAAACGCGCGGGATTTCTCAGTGCGATCGTCAGCGCGCCATGCCCGCCCATCGAATGGCCGAAGATCGACTGGCGCGCCATATCGGCGGGAAATTCGCGCCCGATCACGGCCGGCAGCTCCTCGACGATATAGGAATACATGCGATAGTTCTTCGCATACGGCTCTTGCGTCGCATCGAGGTAGAAACCAGCGCCGCTGCCCAACTGCCAATTGTCCTTTTCATCCGGAATGTCGGCACCACGCGGGCTGGTGTCGGGACAGACGACGATCAAGCCAAGTTCGGCGGCCATACGTCTATATTCGCCTTTTTCCATTACATTCGCATGGGTGCAGGTGAGTCCAGAGAGGTACCACACCACGGGGCAAGGCCTTTCCCGTGCCTGCGGAGGCACGAAAATGGCAAACGTCATTTCGCACGAGCAGCTCGTCGAGAGATGGGAATAAGCATGCTGGGCGCCGCCATGCGACTTGGCAGTGGAGACGAGTTTCGGGTGCTCTGGCATGTATTGTTCTCCGCCAATTTTAAAAACGCCGACCATGGCCTCTACGACATCAGGAGTGATCGCGGCAACCTTGGCTCGTTCCCACTTTGGTTGAAGTATTGAACATCCGCCGCGATCTTGGGTCCGACGGCGGAGGGTGGCTCCTCAGCGAGGTGAATCCGCACTCAGGCCCAACGAGCTTGCACATTCTGGTGCTCTGGTTATATTACCGGTAATACCCTCGGCAGGCCCTGAATGAGCAAGAGTCCTCAACGACGCGCGGTTGATAGCTATCGGAGCCGCCTGACTGGCCGAGGCATGGCGCGCTTCGAGGTTGTCGGCCGCGATGACGACCGTGAGCTGATCCGCTCGGTAGCTCGACGCCTGGCGGAAGGCGGTGCAGACGCCGACCGTTTGCGCGCGGCCGTCAAGCAAACAATCTCAGGTGAGCCTGCGAAGAAAGGCGGCATCCTCAAGGCTTTGCTTGCATCGCCTCTCATTGGTTCCGAACTGGAGCTGACCCGTCCCCGTGAGGAGGGACGAAGGGTCGACATCTAATGCGGTATCTGCTCGACACCAATATCATCAGCGACTTCACGAAGCCGGTGCCCTCCGAGTCGTTGATCGCCTGGATGGCCGAGCAGATCGACGACGACCTTTTCATCTCCTCGTTGACTCTTGCCGAGATCCGACGCGGCGTTCTCGAAAAGCCGGCGGGGAAGCGGCGCGATCAACTCGATGCCTGGTTCGTCGGTCCAACTGGACCACGAGCGCTCTTCGACGGTCGCATACTATCCTTTGACGAGAAAGCGGCCCTTTCGTGGGCAAAACTTATGGCAGACGCCAAAGCCAAGGGGCGGCCGCGAAGCGGTCTCGACACCATCATCGCAGCTGTCGCAGAAGCGAACGGCTGCGTCGTCGTCACGGATAACGAGAAAGATTTCGAAGGCGTCGAGATCCTCAATCCGCTGCGTAGTTCCCGCACCGAAGAGGCCGACAGATAGCCATCTCAAGTGGAGAGTTGTTCCGAACCCATCACCTCCAGATTCAGGAGGCATGGCAATTCTCGCGCCCAGTTCATCGCACGATAGCTCGAAGCGTCCTGATTGAACAAATCCGGTTCCGCCAGCGGCATGGCCGCGGCCTTCAAGTTCCTAGATCGGGAAAAAGGGTATCCCATGGACATGGACCGGCGGTCCGCTCGTGTGCATGAATTTTAAACGAAAATCATTGCAAAATGGAGCGCAGCGTCTTAAGTGGAGGACGAAGGATTTGACGATGTCCGCATTGAACGAACTGAAGAAGCGGTTGCGGCCTGGACAGGTCTATCGGCGCAAGGACCTCGAGAAGTGGTCCACGGCTGTCGATCGCCACCTGCGTCAGCTTATCGAGGAAGGTCGGCTGGAGAAGGTGTCGGGCGGACTGTACATGGCTCCGCGCAGCACGCGTTTCGGCAAGGCTCCGGCTGCGGCGGAGAAACTGGTCGAGACGTTCCTCAACGACGATCGCTTTCTGATGGTCTCCCCCAGCGCCTATAACAGCCTGGGGGTGGGCACGACCCAGCTCTACAACGAACCGGTCGTCTATAATCTCAAGCGTCATGGACGCTTTCAGCTCGGCGGCCGTTTTTACGACTTCCGCAAGAAGCCTTCCGTGCCTGCGAAACTGACCCAGGAAGTGTTGCTGGTCGACCTTCTCCAGAATCTTGACCGTCTTGCCGAGAACAAGGCTGAGGTGTTGCCTCGCGCCCTCAAGCGCGCCCGCGACATGAACCCCGCTCATCTGGCCAAGGCGGCGCGGGATTTCGGTTCGGTTCGCGCCGAGCGGCTGGTGAGCCAAGCGCTGGAAGCGGCCTGATCTGCATGCCGCTTCTACACGACCTCGGGGATTTCAGCGATCTGATCACGGTCGCCGCCGCGGACATGAAGATCGATTCCGGCCTGGCTGAGAAGGACTACTGGATCATGCATGCCCTGTGGGGCCTGCAGCAGCTCGGTTTCCGTTTCGAGCTCAAGGGCGGCACCTCGCTGGCCAAGGGATATCAGCTGATCCACATCGACATTCTGATCCATCCTCAGGGCGCACTGCCGACCGGCAGAAATCACGACAAGCCGGTTCACATCGACCAGCGCCGGGAATTCTTCGACGGCCTGGTTCCCCAACTGGCCACACCCGGCTTTTTGCGCGCCGAGCGTGATCAGGCCTTTGACGATTCCACGGGTCGAATGCGGGGGCTGGAATTCGTCTGGTCTATCCGGAGCTCAATCCCTTGCCCGCCGGGCTCAAGGCCGGCGTGCTGTTGGAAGCGGGCTTCGATCGGGTCGCGCCCAATCAGGCCCGCCTCATCTCCTCCTGGGCCTATGATCGTGCGGTGGCATCGGGCGTGCCGGACCTGATCGATAACCGCGCCGTCGATGTTCTCTGCTATGAGCCCGGCTACACGTTCGTCGAAAAGCTGCAGACCCTTTCCACGAAATTCCGGCAGCAGCAGGCTTCCGGAGAGATGCCCGTCAACTTCATGCGTCACTACTACGACGTCTTCTGTCTTCTGGAGGACGAGGGCGTCAAAGCCTTTATTGGCAGCCCGGAATACCGCGCACACAAGGCCGATCGGTTCCGAGGCGGCGATGAGCCGGACCTGCGGCGGAATGAGGCTTTTCGCCTCACCGATCCCGCGACCCGACAGATCTACGCCAACGCCCATGAGCGAACTCGCGCCCTCTACTTCAGGGATCGGCCTTCACTCGACGCAATCCTCGCTCAGCTGGACGCGCATCTCGATTGATTGTGATCCCTTGAGGGCACCGCGGCATGCTCGCCTTCAAAGTCCCTTGGCCGGGAAGTTGGTGCCGATAGTCGGAATCAGGCAACACTCGTTCCGAACTGGATTTTGAAGCGGTGGATGAGCGGCTATGATGAGCGTCGCCGAAGGCAAGTAAGGTCAAGAAGGCCTCCTACAATCGGCTTTAGAGGAGATCATGTTGATGACGAAAGTTCGCGCCCTTGTCCTCGAACGGCAGCACGAGCTCAAGCTGCGTGACATCGATCTGCCGCAGACCGTTGGTCCGGGCGAGGTTCGCATCAAGATCCACACGGTGGGCGTCTGTGGCTCCGATGTGCATTACTACACTCATGGTCGAATCGGCCCGTTCGTGGTCGAAGCGCCGATGGTCTTGGGCCATGAAGCCGCCGGCACGATCGTGGAAACAGGCGAAGGCGTCGAGCACCTGAAGGTCGGCGACCGCGTCTGCATGGAGCCGGGTATTCCAGATCCCAATTCGCGGGCGAGCCGGCTGGGTCTCTACAACATCGACCCGGCAGTCAGGTTCTGGGCGACGCCGCCGATCCACGGCGTGTTGACCCCCTATGTCGTTCACCCCGCCAACTACACCTTCAAATTGCCCGACAATGTCAGCTTCGCCGAAGGCGCAATGGTCGAGCCCTTCGCTGTCGGCATGCAGGCTGCGGCCAAGGCGAAGCTCGTGCCGGGCGACACGGCGGTGGTGATTGGCGCAGGGCCGATCGGCACGATGGTGGCGATCGCCGCCCTTGCCGGCGGCTGCGCCCGCGCGATCGTCGCAGACCTCGCCCAACCCAAGCTCGACATCGCCGCCGGCTACCAAGGTGTGGTCCCGGTCAACATCCGCGACAAGAGCCTGACGGCGGAGGTAAAGCGCCTGACCGACGGCTGGGGCGCCGACGTCGTCTTCGAATGCTCCGGCTCGTCCAAAGCATGGGAGACCCTGCTCGATCTGCCGCGGCCAGGTGGCGCGGTGGTTGTGGTCGGCCTGCCGGTGGCGCCGGTGGCGATCGACATCGCTACTGCTTCGACGAAGGAAATCCGCATCGAAACGGTGTTCCGCTATGCCCACCAATATGACCGGGCGATCGCGCTGATGGGATCGGGGCGGGTCGACCTCAAACCGCTGATTTCAGCGACCTTCCCCTTCGAGGACTCTATCGCAGCTTTCGACCGCGCCGTCGAAGGCCGGCCGGCGGACGTGAAGCTCCAGATCAGACTGCCGGATTAGTGTGAGCTCCCGGAAAGAGGCTCGGGTCGCTGTCCCAATCTCATCGATGCCCCATGGCCTGTTCACGCCCTCGGTGACGTAGACGCTGCCCCGGTTCGACAAAAACGAAATCGTAGCCATGGTCACCGGGCTTCAGCATTCTATAGCTGGTGGCCCGAGCTATGCAGCATCACAATTCTTGACGTCCACCCCTTCTAGATATACATTTCTTCCACCGTATATCCAGACGAGAAAGTAACATGCAGATCGGTAAATGGGGAAACAGTCTCGCCGTTCGACTTCCAACGGCAGTGGTCGAAGCCCTTGAGCTTAGGGAGGGCGATGAGATCGAAATCCATGTCGCCGACCTCCGCCAGCTTGGCGTCGCGCGCAAGCCAGGGCGCGACGAATTGCTGAAGCGCCTCCGCGCCTTCCGAGGTCGGCTTCCCGCTGACTTCAAGTTCGACCGAGACGAGTCGAATGCCCGCTAGTTTTTTCGACACCAACGTCCTTGTCTATATCGCGTCAAGCGACATAGCGAAGGCGGATCGGGCTGAGGCGGTCATTGCCGCTGGCGGGGCAATCAGCGTGCAGGTTCTCAATGAACTCGCGAACGTCGCGCGTCGGAAGATGCAAATGTCCTGGGCCGAAACCAATGCGCTGCTGACCATGTTACGCGGGCTGTTGACGACCTATCCGCTCACGATCGAGACCCACGAAACAGGATTGAGGCTCGCGGAGCGATACGGCCTTTCCACCTATGACGCCATGATCGTCTCCGCAGCGATTCACGCCGGCTGCGATACACTTTGGTCGGAGGACATGCAGCACGGAATGGCTCTCGACGAGGGCTTGCGCATCATAAATCCCTTTCGCATTGCGTACTGACGACCATCGCTGCGGTGATCGCCCAATGTGGGGCAGCCAGCAAATCCATGGGCGTTCATCGAACCGGTGCTTGACAAATTGACGGCCGTCCCACACGCTGCCTTAACAAAAGACACAACAAACTTACAAAAGTTCAAGTTGGCACGATCTGGCCGATAGGGAGAGGGCCGATGCATCTCTGTCACCAAGCGGAGATTTGCGCGTGAGCACCGCGACCTTCACGCGCGAGAGGCCTAAATGGGTCCTGCCCCGGTTCATGACGGCCGAGCATCCTTTTCCCTGGCTGGCGCCGATCACGGTGATGCTTCTTGTTTTCGGCATCTATCCCCTCGCCTATTCGGTCTGGCTGTCATTTCACAAACGCAATGTCGTTTCCCGGCAGCTTGACTTCGCCGGAGTCCACCAATGGACGCGCGCATT
Organism: Mesorhizobium sp. M0244; assembly: GCF_040321795.1. Lineage (NCBI taxonomy): Bacteria > Pseudomonadati > Pseudomonadota > Alphaproteobacteria > Hyphomicrobiales > Phyllobacteriaceae > Mesorhizobium > Mesorhizobium sp. M0244. The sequence continues at coordinate 34,981 of NZ_JAMYSE010000015.1, forward strand.
CTCGGATGCGCGTATGTGGCATTCGTTGGAAACCACGCTGATCTACACCTTCGTCGCGCTTGCCGTTCAGCTTGCGCTTGGCATCCTGATCGCGCTTCTGCTTGACACCGATCGCAAAGGTTACGGCGTGCTGCGGGCGTTGATGACATTGCCGCTGGTCGTGCCCCCTGCCGTGACCGGAATGATGTTCTTGCTGATGCAGGACGGCTCCTTTGGTGTCCTGTCGTTCTACCTTTACGCCCTCCACCTGCTCTCGCCGGCACAGCCGATCCTGACGCAGCCGGTAACCGCACTGCTGGCGATCCTGCTGGCAGACATATGGCAATGGACGCCGTTCATGGTGCTCATCATGCTGGCAGGGCTCAGGGCGCTGCCGAGGGAACCTTTCGAAGCCGCTGCGATCGATGGCGCCAATGGTCTCCAGACATTCTTGCGCCTCACATTGCCGATGCTGCGCAAGGTGATAGCGGTCGCGGTGCTGATCCGCGGCGTCGATCTCTTTCGCATCTACGACTACGTTTACATCATCACCGCCGGCGGGCCAGGCACGGCCACCGAGACGCTTTCATTCTACGCTGGTCGTATCTACTTCACCGGAGACTTCCCCTATGCCGCGACCCTGTCGCTGATCGTGCTCGTCGTCTTGATCGGCGTGTCGAACCTCTTCGTCAGGCTGTTCAAGGTGAGGTTCTGATGGAGCCGTCCCGCGCCCGAATGATCGCCCGTGACGTGCTCGCCGTCTTGGTGGTGGCGATCTTCATGTTCCCGATCGCCTGGTGGGCGCTGTCGTCCATCAAACCCTATTCGGCGATCTTCGACCGCAGCGGACCGGTCTACGTCGGTTTCACGCCGACGCCGGATAATTACCGCGTGACGCTGCTTGGCGTCTCGCGCGTCGACATCGGCATGGAACAGGGCGGCGAGGCGGCGGGGGTGATCAAGGGCGGCGCCAGCTCCTACGATTCCCGCCAGTCGCTGCTCGACAGCGCGATCATAGCCGTTGGATCGACAACACTGACGCTGTTGCTGGCGACGCTGGCCGCCTATTGCCTATCACGAATGCAGTTCAGCGGCCAACAGTCCTTCCTGTTTTGGATCCTCTCGCAGCGCTTCATGCCGCCAATCGCCATCGTCGTACCGGTCGTTTTCATGTTCCGCGATCTCGGCTTGCGCGACACCTATACGGGGCTCATCCTCGTTCACAGTTTGATCAACCTGCCGCTGGCGGTTTTGCTTTTGAAGTCGTTCTTCGACGATGTCCCGCGCGAGGTCGATGAGGCGGCGCTGATTGACGGCGCGACGCGCTGGCAGACCTTTCGCCGTGTGGTCCTGCCCATGGTCAAGGGTGGCATCGCCGCGACAGCTGTGCTGTGTTTCATTTTTTCATGGACCGAGTTCCTGCTCTCACTGTTCTTGACAACGTCGATCCGCACCGTGCCGGTGAAGATCTCGACCTTTGTCACCTCGACCGCGACCGAGTGGGGCTACATCACCGCGCTCGGCACCTCGGCGATCATACCCAGCTTCATCTTTATCCTACTGGTTCAACGGCATCTGGTCCGCGGCCTCACTCTCGGATCGCTGAAGGAGTGAGGCCCGGACGAGAAGAACGACGACAAAATCGCAACGGAGGAACGATCATGAGCTTCAGAGATCACGACAAGAAGACATTCGTCGCCGACACCTGCAACGACTTTACGGCGCGCCGAATAACCAAACGCGACTTCATGAGGAAGATGGCGCTCGCTGGCGTCGGCTTTTCTGCCTTCGGATCGGCCATGCTGGGCGGCGGCCGCTCCAATCGGGGGGTGCTGGGCCTGGGGGTTGAAGAAGCCCGCGCCCAGGACACGGATATGCTGAAGTGGCTGGCCGATGTCGGCAAACCATATGCCGGCACCAAAATCCGCTACACTTCGGAAGCCACGCCGCCGACGATCGTCGCCAATCAGCTTGTTGCGGGTGAGTTCACGAAGGCAACCGGTATTGAGGTGGAAGTCGAGATCGTGCCGCTGGAGCAGGTTCTCGCAAAGGCGACGCAAGACGTACAGGGCCAGCTGGGCACCTATGACGTCTACTACCTCGACCAGTCCTGGATGGCGACATTTGCACAGGATGTCGTCGATCCGCGCGAGTATTATGACCAGAACAAAGAACTGGCGATGCCCGACTTTGACTGGGATGATTTCTCCAAGCCGCTGGTCGACGGCATCGCCATGTACAACGGCAAACAATGCGGAATTCCATTCGATATTCCGATCTTCATCCTGATGTACCGCAAGGACCTCTTCGACAAACACAATATTGCGTTGCCGACAGACCTCGACGCCTACCTCAAGGCCGTGCAGGCGCTCACAGAGGCGGAAAAAGGCAATGGCATCTTTGGCACCGCATGCCAGGCGAAGTCCGGCCATTATTCGCTGGAATGCGACTGGACCTTCGCACTGTGGGGCCATGGCGGTTCGGTCTTCAACAAAGACAAGAAATTCGTCGGCAATGACGAGCGCGGCGTGGCCGGGCTGCAATTCTATCAGGAACTGGTCAAGAACTCGCCGCCCTCTGCGACGACATGGACCTGGGACGGTCAGGGTCAGGCCCTGACACAGGGGCAGGCCGCCATGGCAATCACCTGGGGCGAAGATTTCCCCGGCTTCGACGCCAACGATTCCAAGGTCAAAGGCCTGTTCGAGGCCTTGCCGGCGCCCAAAGAGGTTCCTGGCCGTCGCGCCGCCGCCGATTGCGGCTTCAACGAAATCCCGGCCGTCGGCCACCAGGGTGGCTCGACGATTTCGTTGTCGCAATATTCCAAGAACAAGGAAGCGGCATGGCTGTTCATGCAGTGGGTCTGCTCGAAGGATGTGATGGCGCGGGTGTCGACGCTCGGCGGCGGCGCCTCACCGATGCGCAATTCCTCCTTCACCGATCCTCGGGTCAAGGCAAAGGCCGTCGTTGGACCCGGAACGACACGCCATTTCGACGCGATCAAATACACCATCGACAACCAGATGGGATCGGAGCCGGACATGCCGATTTGGGCGGATTTGTCGAACAACGACATTCCGGTTGAGCTCGGCAAGTTGCTTACGGGCCAAGACTATGGTGGCGACGCCAAGGCATGCCTGGATGCCATTGCCGGCATTGTCGACGGCAAAGTCAAGGATGCCGGCCTTTAGCGGCATCCCCCGGTGATTTCGGCGACGGCGGCTTCAACCGCCCTCGCCCTCTGGCAATGTGGCGGCAATGGTTCCGGATCTCGTCATCGGCATTGATTCCTCGACCTCGGCAACCAAGGCGATCGCCTGGGACCGCAATGGTCGCGCCGTGGCGGAGGGCCGGGCGTCGATTGCAATGTCCAACCCGCGTTCGGGCTATTTCGAGCAGGATCCGGCCGAGTGGTGGACCTCGACGGTCACAGCGCTCCGCGCTGTGGCAGCAACAGTTTCGCCGAAACGCATTGCCGCCCTTGCCATTGCCAACCAGCGCGAAAGCTTCGGTCTTTTCGACGAGCAAGGTGAAGCGATCAGGCCCGCGACGCTATGGCTCGATGAGCGCGCCCGCCAGAAGGTCCGCCGTTTCGGCGAAAGCTTCGGCGCGGCACGCGTCCACGCAATATCCGGCAAGCCGCTGGACGTCATTCCTTGCCTTTACCGCATGATCTGGTTTCGCGAGGAAGAGCCCGAGATTTTTGCCCGGGTGGAGCGAATAGCCGAAGTCCACGGCTACCTGGTGTTTCGGTTGAGCGGCCGGTGGGTGACGTCCACCGCGTCCGCCGACCCAATGGGCGTGCTCGACATGCGAGCCATGGACTGGTCGAACGATATACTGGACGCAGCAGGCGTCGCCCGGCGAATGATGCTGGACCTGGCGCGGCCCGGCGCCATTGTGGGCCAACTAACGTCGGAAGCGGCCATGCTGACGGGCTTGCGGGAGGGCACGCCGATCGTCGCCGGCGGCGGCGACGGTCAATGCGCCGGAACGGGCGCTGGTGTGTTGCAGCCGCGATGCGCTTACATCAATCTCGGCACGGCGGTCGTCTCCGGCAGTTTCGGCATCGACTACGTCCATGACCCGGCCTTCCGCACCGAAACAGCGGTCGCCGAGGATGGCTATATCTACGAGACGTGCCTTCGCGCGGGCACTTTTCTCGTTGATTGGATGGCGCGCGAAATGCTCGGCGTCGATCTGCATGGCTCAAGCGACGGCCTGGCGGCGCTCGAGGCCGAAGCCGCCGCCAGCCGCATCGGCGCAGGCGGCATAATGCTCCTGCCGTACTGGCAGGGCGTCATGGATCCGCACTGGGATAGCGAGGCCCGTGGTGTGATTGCCGGGCTGTCTGGCTCGAACCGCCGCGGCGACATCTATCGCGCCGTGCTGGAAGGCATAGCGCTGCATCAGGCCGCGACAAGTCGGCGAGCCGCTGCGGCCGCCGCCCAGACGATCGATCACCTCATAGCGATCGGCGGAGGAGCGAAGTCCGACCTGTGGATGCAGATTCTGACGGATGCACTCGATCTTCCCGTAAAACGTTCGACGACCGTAGAAGCCTCCTCGCTTGGCGCGGCGATGGCAGCGGCAAAGGGCGTGGGCTGGTTTTCCACCATCGCCGAAGCGTCGCTCGCAATGGCCAGCGAGCCGACCAAAACCTTCGAGCCGGACGCGAAACGGGCCCAGCTCTACGCCGACCTTCTTGCGATCCATGCCGATCTTTGGCCAACGCTTTCAGCCTGGAACCAGCGACTCGCGGCTTTCATGGAGGCCGATCATGGCTGAAACCACCAACTGGAACGCCTTGATCGAGGACGTTGTCGCAGGACGCTGGAAAGATCCTGAGACAGGCGCGGCCGCTACCCTGCCGTTCCAAACAATTGAATTGCTGGAGACGACGGAGGGCCGCGAGGCGGATCTCGTAGCGCCTCTGATGCTAGGCAGCCACATCGCTACTGTCTCTGACACCAACACCGTCGACGTGATGGGTCGGCGCGTCGCCAAGGCGCTGCGCGCCGTCGCCGACATCGACGAAATCGTGCTGCCGCAGGGCCTGGAGTGCGACGAGGCGACGATCCAGATGGTCAGAGAGAAGACGCGTCACGCCGACGGGGTCGTGGCCGTCGGATCCGGCGTCCTCAATGACAGCTGCAAGCATGCAACCTTCCTCGACAACCGGCCCTATGCCGTCTTCGGCACGGCAGCCTCGATGAATGGCTACGGCGCCTCAACAGCGTCGGTGACCTTGGCTTCAGGGCTCAAGATCTCGCTGCCCTCACACGCTCCGCGTGGCATCTTCCTGGACCTTGGCGTGTCGGCCGCAGCGCCCACCTGGCTCAGCGCCGCCGGGCTTGGCGACAGCCTCTGCCGTTCCACGGCCCAAATCGACTGGTGGGCTTCGCATCGGCTGTTCGACACCTACTATTCTGACGTGCCCTACCTGCTGCAGGCGGGCGATGAGGAACCGATGCTGGCCCATGCGCCTGGCCTGGCCAGGCATGACGTGACCGCCGTCGGGCATCTCCAGCGCGTCTTGACGCTGTGCTCGATGGGTGTCTGCTTCGCCGGCGTTTCCCATCCTGGCTCCATGGGGGAGCACCAAATTTCCCATTGGGTTGACATGTTCGCTGGAGACCATCATCCCGGCACCACGCACGGTCAGCAGGTCGGGGTTGCCTCGCTGGTTATGGCGCGTCTGCAAGCGCGGCTCCTCGACATGGAAGAGCCGCCGCAGGCAAGGCCGACCCTCATCGATGAGGCGGCGATGCTGGCCCGCTATGGCGCGCAACTTGGACCACTTTGCATTGCTGAGATGAAGAAGACAGCTCTCGATGCTCGTCAGACTGAAGCCTTCAACCGGAGGCTTGCGGAAATCTGGCCGGCGCTGCGCCAGGAGGTTCGGCCGATGGCAATGCCGGTTGCCCGCATGGAGGCAGCGCTCAAGGCTGCGGGGGGGCCGGTCACCGGCGCAGAATTAGGCCTGCCGCGTGCGCTTTGGCACGATGCCATTCGCTATTCGCGAGAAATCCGTGGCCGATGGTCCTTTGTCAATATGGCCGCCGATGCAGGGCTGCTGGAAGACTTTCTGGAGAGCGAATGGTGAGACCGCATCGGATCGTCGCCAATGACTCGCATGGCGACGTGGAACCCAACCGGCAAGGGCAATCGAAGGATAGCAATTTATGGCGTCTGTCACCATCAGCAACATAAAGAAGGACTATGGCGCCCTCTCGATTATCCATGGACTCGATCTCTCGATCGAGGATGGCGAGTTCGTCGTTCTGTTGGGGCCGTCCGGCTGCGGCAAGTCCACGCTGTTGCGCATGATAGCCGGTCTTGAGCCCATCACGTCCGGTGAGATCACCATAGGAGACAGGGTCGTCAACACTCTTCATCCCAAAGACCGCAACATCGCGATGGTCTTCCAGAATTACGCGCTTTACGCGCACATGACCGTCTTCGACAACATGGCCTTTTCCATGCAATTGAAGAAACGCCCCAGCGAAGAGATCAAACAGAAGGTCGGATGGGCGGCGTCGATCCTCAATTTGACCCCCTATCTGGAACGGTATCCCCGCCAGCTTTCCGGTGGCCAGCGGCAACGCGTCGCTATGGGCCGCGCCATCGTGCGGGATCCAACTGTGTTCCTGTTCGATGAGCCGCTGTCCAACCTCGACGCCAAACTGCGCGTGCAGATGCGCACCGAAATCAAGGAGCTCCACCAGCGGCTGAAGACCACCACCGTGTATGTCACGCATGACCAAATCGAGGCCATGACCATGGCCGATGTCATCGTCATCATGCGCGACGGCCACATCGAGCAGATCGGGCGCCCGCTCGATGTCTACGATCGCCCGGCAAACCTCTTCGTCGCCTCGTTCATCGGCTCGCCCGCAATGAACATGTTCCATGGCGAGGTGGCATCTGAGCGCGACGCCTGGGTGGTGCGGACCGATGAACTATCCCTCCCGCTTCCGCCAGACGCTGCGGTCCGGCGCGGCCAAAAGGTGATCTATGGCATTCGTCCCGAACATCTTCGACCCGTGGCAGACGGGCGAGGCATCCCGGCCAGGGTTACGGTTGTCGAGCCGACTGGCCCCGAAATCCATATCTTTGCCAGCATGGGCAACGTCGCGATCTGCTCGGTGCTGCATGATCGCATGGAACTCTCTCCTGGAGCTGTGATCCATCTGGAGCCGACGCCTGACCGAATCCACCTGTTCGACCAAGGCAGCGGCGAGCGGCTGGAAAAGGGAAGAAGTTGAATGGCGCAGATCATTATCGTCGGCGCCGGCGTCATGGGCTCTGCCATGACGCTTCCGGCCGCTCACGCGGGTAACCGCATCACTCTCGTTGGCACCCATCTCGACGAGGAGATCGTCGGCTCGGTGGCCAGCACAGGTCGTCATCCGCGCCTCAACATCATTCTGCCTGGCGCGGTAACCGCCTGTTCCTGGACTGAATTCGGGGCGGCGATAGACGATGGAGCCGATCTCCTTGTACTCGGCGTCTCGTCGGCCGGCATTCCTTGGGCGATCGACCGCATTGCCGAAAGCATCAAGTCGCCCGTGCCGATACTGATGATTACGAAAGGACTTGCCGCGAGTGACGACGGCATCGAAATCCTGCCACATCTGCTTGCCCGCGAGATTGAGCAGCGCACCGGCTTGTCGATCCCGGTGATGGCCGTCGGCGGACCTTGCATCGCTGGCGAACTGGCGGCACAGCGCGATACCTCTGTGATCGTGGCCGGGCACGATCCCGACAAGATTGCCGCAGCGTTCCGCATTCTGCGCGCGCCTTTCTATCATGCGCGACCGTCATCCGATCTCGTTGGCGTCGAGATCTGCGCCGCTTTCAAGAATTTCTACACGCTGGCCATTGGATCCCCCGTCGGGCTGCTGGAGCGTGACAACAAAGCGTCAAATGGTGCGCTCATGTACAATCTTGCCTCGTCACTTTTCTCGCAGTCCCTCGCCGAGATGGCGATTCTGGTCGAAGCTCTGGGTGGAAAAATCGAAACAGTGCTGGGGCTGGCCGGCTCCGGCGATCTTTATGTGACCTGCCAAGCAGGCCGCAACGGTCGCATGGGGCGCCTGCTTGGCCGCGGCCTGCCTTATTCCGTGGCGAAGCGCGAACATATGAGCTCGGATACCGTCGAGGGGGCGCAACTGGCGCTGGATCTTGGCCCGACGTTGGAGAAAATGATGGCCCAGGGGGCACTTCCGCGCGATCGCCTGCCGCTGACGAGCGCCATCATCGACGCGATTTGTCATGATGCTCCGCTGGTTTTGTCCTTCGACCGCTATCACCGAGGCTAGCGGAGCGGGGAAACTCGATTGATGCCGCATATCGATGAGCACATGGCTCCGCCGAGCCTGCTCTGATCCCGCTACCGCGGAGTGGACAGGATGGTCTGATGGACAAACCACCACGAAAGAAACGCGACGGCCGCCACGCAGTAACGAGTTCCGTCACGGCCGATCGCGAGGAAGGGCTCCTCGTCCGCGCCGCCTGGCTTGCTTATGTCGGTGACCTCACGCAGGCGCAAATCGCCAAGTCTCTTGGCCTGACCCGCCTTCGCGTCAACCGGATGTTGGCGCATGCCCGCCAGCGGGGGATAGTTCAGATTCGCATCAATTCCAAGGTGGCGAACTGCATCGAGTTGGAGAACCGGTTGCGGGACGCCTATGGCGTCTCCGATCCAATCGTGGTTCCGACACCGCCCGATCCTGCCCTGGTGCCACAGGTCATCGCAGCCGCCGCCGGTGAAGCCCTGTCGCTTAGAATACGTGACGGGATATCGGTGGGCGTGGGATGGGGACGGACGCTCCAGCTTAGTCTGCGGTCAGTGACCGTACGGCCGGTCAAAGGGATGTCGGTCGTTTCCCTGCTTGGCGGGCTCACGCGTGGATCGGCGATCAACATCTATGAGATCGCTTCCCGGCTCGCGGCGCTTTTCGATGCGGAATGCTTCTACATCGCAGCACCGGTGTTCACGGACACCGAGGCCACGCGCGATCTGCTTATGCGCCAGTCTATTCTGGAAGATGCCTTCACCCATGCCCGCGACGTTGATGCCGCTTTCGTTTCGGTGGGTGCGGTGCACAAGGACGCCACCATCTTTCGGATCGGACTGGTAGGCGACGATGATCTCATATCGCTTCGCGAAGCCGGCGCCGTCGGCGATATTTGCGGCCACTGGATCGATGCCGAGGGACAACTCGTCGATCATCCGCTCAACCGTCGCGTTATCGGCCTCGCCCCCGAACATCTGCGCGACGTCGACACTGTGATCCTGCCGTCCGGTGGCCTCGATAAGGTTCCGGTGCTGCGCGCCGTGCTACGTCTTGGTGTCGTCGATGTTCTGATCACCGACGAGAAAACCGCCGAGGCGATCCTTGCGGAAAAGCCATAGCGCAGACGGGTCGCGGCGAGGAATTGTCTCGCACCTGAATGGTGCCAACCTGGGCCGCGCGATATCTGCAGTGCCTGCGCAGAACGGATAAACACTCACGCGCTACTAGCGCCGATGCGCATCGCGTCATCTGCCGGAAGGCTATCCGTACGGATCGCCTTGAAGACGGGACGGTGACGGTCAATCTGGGGCCGCTGGTCACGGCCGACTTCGACCAGGTCCTGCTTGTGGGATCGCGCACCAGAGCGCAAGCCATCGCTCCGCGAAAGGCGTGCCTGAGCATAAGCAGCATGTCGCCCGTTGAAGTGGAAGGTGCCGGTCACTGATATTTCGATCGGCGCACCCCATATGAGCGGAAAGAGTGTCGTGAGGATTTGCCTATGTTGATTTCGCGTTCGGGACGGTTTGCAGTTTTGCTTGCAGGGTTGTTACTGGCATTTTCCATGGTCGCCGTGGATCACGCCGATGCGCGCCGTGGCGGCAGCTTCGGCAGTCGCGGCACGCGCACTTTCCAGTCGGTCCCGCCGACCAGAACTGCGCCACAGCCTGCCGCACCGGTCGAGCGCTCGATGACGCCCAATGCGGCAACGAACAATGCGGGCCGTCAGCCGCAGGCATTCCAGCGCCCGGGCTTCTTCAACGGCCTCGGCGGATCGATGATGCGGGGTCTGCTTCTCGGCGGTTTGATCGGCGTGCTTTTGGGCCATGGTTTCGGCGGCTTGGCCGGCATGTTGGGTCTTCTGCTTCAAGTGCTGCTGATCGGCGGTGCGATCATGCTGGCGATCCGCTTTTTCCGCTCGCAGTCGGCGCAAAACCCAGCGCCCGCTATGGCCGGTGCCTCGCGAGGGGCTGGGAGCTTTGGGCGAAGCGCAGCAGCCCGGCCCGAGCCGAGCAACGTCCAAGCATTCCCCATTCCAGGCATCGGGTCGGGATTTGGCGGAACGAGCCAAGCCAGCCCTTCCGATGAGATCACGCTCACTAAAACCGACCTCGACACGTTCCAGCAACGGCTGACGGAAGTTCAGGAAGCATTCGGGCGCGAGGACCATGCTGCCTTGCGCCGGTTGGTGACGCCCGAGATGGTGTCCTATCTGTCCGAGGAACTTGCCGATAATGCCAAAAAGGGCGTCAGGAATGACGTGTCGGATGTCAGCCTGTTGGAGGCCGATATTGCGGAAAGCTGGCGGGAGGATGATCGCGACTACGCGACCGCTGCTTTGCGCTACGAGTCTCGCGACGTGACCCGCGATCGCATCAGTGACAAGATTGTCGAGGGCCAGGCCGATCAGCCGACAGAGACAACCGAACTGTGGACCTTTACGCGGCAGAACGGCGGTGACTGGAAGCTTGCCGCAATACAGCAGCCGAGCTGATGTGCCCGGCCTTGATGTCTGCCAAGAGTTTTGTTCAGGTTTCTCGCTACCACTCGAAGGCCAGCCCGCCCCTTCCGCGCGCTTCTTTCCCCCAACGCGCGTTGAGGTAACACTATACCACCGGCTTCAACCGGGACCGGACAATCAGCATCGCACCGCGCGACTTTTTGCGTTTCCGGTCTCGTGTAACCCAATCGACGACCTCCTGCCGGGTTGCAGCCCGCCACCCCTCGATGCTCAGGCAGGCAGGCTCTTTGACAGCCTGCCTCTTCTTTCTCTATTGTGGTTTACGTGCGGCCATCAAGAATGTTCAACGCGTAACGTGTGTGTCGCCGTTCGCCGGTTCTTATCAGTGCACCGTTGGCAACGAGGTCCTGCAAATCTCTTGTTGCCGTCGCGCGCGATGCCTGCGTGATGGCGATATAATTCTCGGCGCTGAGCCCCCCTTTGAACCCGTCGATCCCCGCGCGGAACATCCGGGCGATGACCTTTTCCTGGCGCTCGTTGAATTGATCCCGGTGGCGTTCGTAAAACTTGGCCTTGGCGACGGAGAATTCGACACGAGCGAGCGTTACGCGCTGCGCTTCGAGGATCGTGTTGGCGAAGTAGAGCAGCCAATCTGTTACCGCGTTGCTCGTGTTGCTGGCCTCCAGATGGTCGTAGTAGGCCTTGCGGCGGCGCTCTATCGTATAGGCCAACGCGATGAGGCTGGGCTCACCCAGGTTTTGCGCCAGCGCCTTTTCGCAGAGGGCACGGCCTATGCGGCCGTTGCCATCCTCGAACGGGTGAATGCTCTCGAAATAAAGGTGCGCGATAGCGGCACGCGTCAACGCTGGGAGCGGTGTTTTGCCTTTGGGTGAGGTATCGTTGAACCAAGCGGCGAAGGTGTCCATTTCGGGTTTCACCCGCGCGGAGGGCGGCGCTTCGAAATGAACTTTGGGCTTATCCAGCCGATTGGAAGCGATCTGCATGGCATCGGCATGCTGGCGGTAGTTGCCGATGGTCTCGATACGACGCTCACCCGACATCACCATCGTATGCCAAGCGTAAAGAGTGCGATGCGTCAGCGCATCGGCAAAATGCAAGTAGACATCGGCCATCATTTCAGCCATGCCGCGCTCGGCAGGCGGAATGCGCCTGGTCTCGCTGCCCAGACCAAGTTGCTGGCGCAGGGATGATTGCAGGCTCTCGCGGTCGAGGTACTCCCCCTCAATCGCGGATGTCTTCAAGGCCTCTTCGCTGATAAGATCGATGCGGATCTGGTCGCGATCGTCGGAACCGACATGACGAAAGACGCCTAGGAACTCGCCCGATCGCAACAGGAACTCGCTTTCCAGCGGTTCCAACGCCTTCTTATCGTAGGTAAAATGCGGCCAGTCCGCCTGCTCCCAATTCCATACCATGAGTTACAGGCACCTTTCTATAACTCACGATAGCAACAATTGTGAGCTATAGCAATCTTCTCTATGCCTCAGAAGTCGCGGCTTTGCCCCCGGCGCGATCCAACGACTAACCATCCAGATCAATTTAATCATGCTTGTAGGGCCGCCGCATTGCGGGCCGCGCTCAATCGTTGCTCGAACGTTTCGGTTTTTTCTCCCAGCTCAATGAGCGGCTTACTCTATGCGCGACAACCGCTGTCGGGCCGCGGCGCCGAGGACGATTCGATCCGAAGGGCGTACCAGCGCTCTATTCCTCGCTATCGGTGGTGACGGCGCTGAGGGAAGCCAATCAGGCGGGCAGCCTTCAGCCGACCACCCTGCTTGCCTATGACGCCGAGATTGAGGGCATATTTGATAGCCGGGATTAGGACGCCCTGAAAGCTGAAGGGATGGATCCCGCCGCCCTTTGCCCACATGACTTGGCGACCAGATGAAAGTTTCTGGAGAGGCGAGAACCCAGGCCATTGCCCGGCGCCTGACTGCCAGTGGGTTCAATGCGCTGTTGGTCAAAAGTTTCGCGCCCGGCGCGCCCGACAGCGACTTAAATCTCGCGCTCTGGCGTTGGAGCGACAAAGCCCCCTCGCGCCTCACGTTGATTGATGATGAAAATCGGCTTTCGCGCTGACGCGGTTTTGATAAGCGCGCCAACAGGTGCACTGGGAATTTCTCGTCGACGAGCCTAAAACGCCTACGAAAAGACGAACAGGGGATTGGAATTATCTACCCGTCGGTGAGACATCAGGGCAGCACCTGCCTGGCGGCGTTCTATCCCGATCTCGTCCAAAATCTCAGACAAGGCGGCATCTGGCGCCTTGAATGGCAGGGACCTCCGCTTCCCACAGTTATCAACCTATGACTCGCGACGCAGGCGCCATCCAAAAGCGTGCCTGCTCTGGGTACGGTCGGTCGTTGTCTCCCTCAGCGCTCATGCCGTCGACGTCGGTCGCTGCGACTTCCGCTGAGACCACGCCCTCGATTCTCTGGCAAATCTCCTTGATAACCCCTGATCGGTCGGCCGGTCTTCGCGCCTTCGAGATGGACGGCTGCGGTCACGCCGACAAATTCTTCGCTGACCACCGAGGGATCCAAGGCAGGGCCGCAGCGGTCGAAATTTCGAGGACGCGCTCGCGCATGCGCCAGGTCGTTCTTTTTCAGTGAAATGAGCGTTGCAGAATCGTTTTTCATAAGCCAGTATCGTTTTTCATACGATTTGCTCATCATAACCAAATTTCACGATGCAATCACAAACTTCATGAACGTCCCGGATCAGCATCAATTTTCAGGCCCTATTACCGTTTTTCAGGAAATCCGCCTTCCTGAAAAGGCGACACCCGCCGGGTACAGCGCCCTGATCGACGGGTACAAGATCGCCGTGCCGCTGCCGCGCACGCTTTCCGCCATCGGTGAGCACCACCGCATAATCGAGCAGGACGGCTGGCGCATCATGACACCGCGCCACGCCCTTCGCCCGACGCTTGAAGGCCACCTGACCTTCGCCCTAAAATATGAGGGTCTTGATCTTGCTGTCATAAAGCGGTTATTCCTGGCAACAGGTCCCGGGCCGATCGAGGCGCTCGTGCGCGAAACCCCGACCGGGAGTTACGCTCGCCGCATCTGGTTCCTTTATGAGTGGCTGACGGGCACGCGCCTGGATCTTCCCGACGCAGAAGCCGGACGGTACGTTCCGGTTATCGATCCTGGGCTGCAGTGGGCTGCGCCAGACAAGACTGCTTCCCGCTACCGCGTAAAGGACAATCTGCCCGGCACACCCAATTTCTGCCCGATGGTTTTTCGCACGAAACTTCTCGAAGAGTTCATCGGCCTCGACCTGCCGCAGCGCGCGCAGGCGATCCTCGCGGAGGTGCCGCGTCACCTTCTCGCGCGGACCGCAGCCTTCCTTTTGCTCAAGGATTCGCGGTCGAGCTACGCGATTGAGGGCGAGCGTCCGCCGCGGGACCGCATCCAGCGCTGGGGCCGCGCCATTGGCGAGGCTGGCCGCCAGCCGATTGATCGCGATGAGCTGCTTCGCCTGCAACGGATCGTGCTCGGCGACGCCCGTTTCGTGAAGCTCGGGTTCCGGCAAGAGGGCGGCTTCGTCGGCGAGCATGACCGCGACAACCGCATGCCCCTGCCCGATCATATCAGCGCCCGGCCCGAAGACCTGGCGTCGCTCATCGACGGGATGGTTGCGTTCGACCGCGGCCCAGCGCAGGGCCTCGATGCTGTAATCGCCGCGGCGATCCTCGCCTTCGGCCTCGTCTACATCCACCCTTTCGAAGATGGCAACGGCCGCATTCACCGCTACATGATTCATCACGTCCTTGCCGCCCGCGGCTTCAACCCGCCCGGGGTCGTGTTTCCCGTCTCGGCCGCGATTCTGGAGCAGATCGATGAGTACCGGCGGGTGCTCGAGAGTTATTCGCGGCGCCTGCTGCCGCTGATCGAATGGGAGCCGTCGCCGCAATTCAACGTGCGGGTCTTGAACGACACGGGCGACTTCTATCGCTTTTTCGACGTCACACCACACGCTGAATTCCTCTACGCCTGCGTCCAGCGGACCGTGGAGCAGGACCTTCCCGAGCAGACCGCCTTTCTGCGCCGCTATGATCAGTTTCGGCAGCAAGTCGATGCCTTCATCGATATGCCCGAACGCATGACCGACCTGCTCTTTCGTTTCCTCCACCAGAACGACGGTCATCTCTCCAGCCGTGCCCGCGAAAAGGAGTTCGCAGCGCTAACTGATGACGAGTCAGATCGAATCGAGGAGATCTACCACCAAACATTCGGCTCCGGCTTGAGGTAACGAGGTGTTGTGGACCAATGTAATGCGGCCCTTTCGCGAGCCCCGCACAATCGGTGACGCTCAAACGGGGCAAATGGATGTCTTTAGGGCGTTGCCGCCCGCTTGTTACATAGCGTCAGTAGTGACTACCTACCGCCACCCTAGAAGCTCGCGGATCAGGTGATCACCGCAGGTCTCGTGGAATCCTGTATCCGTCGTGCGACATGCCGGCGTCGAGCAGAATGCGGTCGCTACATTCTCCGTGCTTTCCTGCTCGAATTTTCAGCAAGTCGGCGATTCGATAGCCCATGGACTCGCAGCCGCTGGGCGAAAAACAATTTCAAGGCGCATCGCCCTGGTGAACGGAAGGAGGGGACTGCGTGCGAGGCCGCAATGTCAAAAAAGAGGAAAGGCCGCTCAGCGCGCGAGCCCCGTCGAAAAGGCGCCGCCCAACATTTGCCGGACCTATTCGAAGGAATAGGTGAACGCTTGGCCTGAGGCGCCAACCGTCACCTTTGTCATCTTTTCGCCAGCGAGTGACCGGTTCAGCACGCCGCGGCTTAATTCCGGGAGAAGCGTGTTGGTCAGGATGGCGTCAATCATCCTGCCGCCGGACTCGATCTCCGTGCAGCGGGTCTTGATCAGATCCATGACACCGTCGCCGATTACCAGTTCCGCGTCGTTGGTTGCACGCAGCCGGCGAGCGATCTTGGCAAACTGGTGACGGGTGATTGCCTCGATCATCGAATCCGAGAGCGGAAAGTAAGGGATGGTCACCACCCGGCCGAGAAAGGCCGCAGGGAAGACCTTCAGCAACGGGCTGCGCAACGCGGTGTCCAGTTCGTCGAGCCCTGCCCGTACCGCGCCATTCCTGGTCCGGTCCATGATGACTTCGGAGCCGACATTCGACGTGAGCAGGATCAGCGTGTTCTTGAAATCGATCCGTCGGCCTTCACTGTCGTCCATCATCCCTTTGTCAAAGACCTGGAAGAAGATTTCGTGCACGTCCGGGTGCGCCTTCTCGACCTCGTCGAGCAGGATCACCGAATAGGGTTTGCGTCGTACCGCCTCGGTGAGAATTCCGCCCTTGCCGTATCCGACATATCCGGGCGGCGCGCCTTTCAAGGTGGAGACGGTGTGTGCCTCCTGGAACTCGGACATGTTGATCGAGATCAGGTTCTGCTCACCGCCGTAGAGCGTTTCGGCCAGTGCCAGGGCGGTTTCGGTCTTGCCGACGCCCGAGGGGCCGCAGAGCAGGAACACGCCCACCGGCTTTTCCGGCGCGCCGAGCCCGGCGCGGCTGGTCTGCACGCGCTTGGCGATCATCTCCATGGCATGATCCTGGCCAACCACGCGTTCGGACAGAGTGGCGGCGAGCCGCAGCGCCTTCTCGGTCTGGCTCGACAGCATCCGTCCGGTCGGGATACCGGTCCAGTCCTGAACCACTGCTGCCACAGCGTTGCGGTCGACCGACGGCAGGATCAGCGGTGTTTCGCCTTGCGCCTCGGCCAGTACACTCATCAGTTCGCGCAGCCGGGCGAGATCGGCGGCCGGATCGGTCGGAGGGGTATCGCTCGCCGCCGGTGCCTTCGCGCCGGCCTCGGCCTTTTCGGTCTCCGGCTTGCCCTCTGTCTTGGTGGGTGCCTCCTGCGTTTCCACGACATCTAGAGGCACGCCGTCGCCGCGCAGCCTGGCGCGCAGTTCGAGTATTTCGGCAACCAGCGTCTTTTCGCGCTCCCAACGCTGCTGCGCGGCGGTGAGTGTGAGCTCGGTTTGGGCAAGCCCTGCCTCGACCCGCGCCTGCCGCTCGGCCACTTCAATGCCGATGGCAGCCTCGCGGCCGATTATGCCGCGCTCGACCTCCAGCGCCTGGCGCCGACGTATGATGTCCTCGACCTCGGCCGGCGTGGCGTGCTGCGAAACGGCAACGCGCGCGCAGGCGGTGTCGAGAAGGCTGACCGCCTTGTCCGGCAACTGCCGCGCCGGTATGTAGCGATGCGACAGGCCGACCGCTGCGTCGATCGCCTCATCCAATATCTGCACCTTGTGATGCTGCTCCAGAACGCCGGCCACCCCGCGCAACATGAGAATGGCCACCGATTCCGAGGGCTCTTCGATCTTTACCACCTGGAAGCGGCGGGTCAGCGCCGGGTCTTTCTCTATGTGCTGCTTGTATTCGGCCCAGGTCGTCGCCGCGATGGTGCGCAGCTCACCGCGCGCCAGTGCCGGCTTGAGCAGATTGGCGGCGTCGCCAGTTCCGGCAGCACCACCGGCACCGATCAGGGTGTGGGCTTCGTCGATGAAGAGGATCACCGGCGCTTCGGACGATTGAACCTCGTCGATTACGGCCTTCAGCCGCTTTTCGAATTCACCCTTTACGCTTGCACCCGCTTGCATCAATCCGACATCGAGCATGCGCACGCTCACCCCCTGCAGCGTGGGCGGCACATCGCCCTGGGCGATGCGGAGAGCAAAACCCTCGACGACTGCCGTCTTGCCGACACCCGCCTCGCCGGTCAGGATCGGGTTGTTCTGCCGGCGCCGCATCAAAATGTCGACGATCTGCCTGATCTCCGGATCGCGACCGACGACCGGATCGATCTTTCCGTCGCGGGCGCGCTGCGTCAGGTCGGTGGCATATTTGGTCAGCGCCGAATCCCCACCGGGAGCCCGCCGCCGCGCCTCTGCAGCGGGAACCGAAGCCGAAGCGCCGGCTTCGAGTGAGCCGTCCATGACATCGGCGAAGCGCGCCATGACCGCGTCGGCATCGATCTTGTCAAACTCGCCGCTGATCTTCGACAGCAGGCCTTCCAGCACCGGCGTCTTCAGGCAAGCGAGGAGAACATGTGCGCTGCGGACTTCCTCCACTCCGAATTCCAGTGTTGCCAGATTCCAGGCTTCCTGAATGGCGTGGAAGATATGGTCTGAAAATTCCTCGATCGAGGTCGCGCCATAAGGCAGCTTGTCCACCGCGCGGGTCATATCGGCCGCAAGCCGGCTCGCATCCACACCCGCATCGGCGATCATCATCTGCACATCCGAGCGGTCGGAGAGCACGAGTTGCTCGATGAAGTGGACGAGTTCGACGTAGGGGTTGCCGCGCAGCTTGGCGCTGTCTGCCGCAGCCTTGAAAGCACGCAAGCCTACAGGATTGAGCTTGCCGACCAGTTCCTTGCGCTTGAAGCTCTGCGATGACCGGCGCTGTTCCATCGAACGTGCTCCTGCATTCTGCAAGTTGATAACCTGCCACATAAGCAGCCGCTTGACAAAGTGGGTGATGAACGAAGGCTTCGGTGCCCGATTTCGCCGGGTCGTACCATTTGTGAAAGGTCTCGCCTCACCGGCTATAAACAACCACGCGACCGGCAGCCCGATGCGATGCATTTCAGATGCTGAGTTCGGCAGTTACGCCAGGGATTTCAGCACTCAAGACTCGGCTAAGTTAGCTTTCGTTAATTTTTCAGCGATCGCTGAATTGTGGTGAGGTGCAGCCGTGTGATAACGTAAGGGCAGGCATGGCCTCAGGGCCAGTCACTGGGGGATCGGTGTGATAGATATCGCACTCTGGCTTGCTCCGCTCGACGGTGAAAATCCGTCCGGCGAAGATTTGCGCAACGATCCGATGTTTCACGAGCTGGAGCGCCTGACGGAGCCGCAGGTCAAGGTGGACCATGACGGCAACAACAGGGCGGTCTCGCAAAGTACAATTCCTGTCGACTGGCCAGCAGTGCTCGCCAAGGCGGAGGAATTGCGCGCGCACGGCCGCGACCTGCGTTTGATTGTCATTGTCACACGCGCACTGGCCAATGAGCAGGGACTGGCCGGGTTGGCGCACGGTCTGATCCTTATTGCGCGGACATTCGACCAGCATTGGGAAACCATGCACCCGGCGCTGCGGCCCAACACACCGCCTCGCGATGCCGCCTTGCGCCGCATCAACGCTCTGCTCGACCTTCAGAATGGTCAGGACGGGCTGCTTGCCAACCTGCGGCAAATGACTTTGTTTGCGCCACGCTCGATCGGGCCGATCAACGGACGCGATCTGGAACAAGGCGCGCTCGACGATCGTGTCATGCTCCAAGAAGCAGCGTCAGGATTGAATGCGGCCGAAAAGGCAGCGCTTGTCAGTGCACACGGACAACTCTTGAACCGGGTCCGTGCCGGGTGCGCGGCACAGGCGGATCAGGCCAATGCGGAAATGCTGTCGCTCATCGCCGATGCGCGTGCCGCGGTCGCAGCACTGGAGGCAGTCGAGGCAGCCCTCAACGCTCGCCTTGAAGGCGGCGGCGGCACCGCCGTTCCGGAATTAAAGCGATTTCTGCAGCGTTTGCTGACAACCCTCGAGCGGAACTCAGCTGCCAGCGCGATGACGAATGGCTCGGCAAAGCCATCGCCCTCGCCTGCAGATGCGGCAATCCCTGCTCGAAACGGTCATGGAGCCGATACTGTGACAAGTATGGCAAGCTACACGGACTCCAGCACGGGACTTCCCGAGCGGATTTCTTCGCGCGACGATGTGGTGAAATGCCTGGACCTCGTCATTGCCTTTTATGACCGCACCGAACCGTCCAGTCCGATTCCGCATCTCGCCCGCCGTGTACGCCGGATGGTGCATATGGATTTTGTTGAACTGATGGAAGATCTCGCCCCGTCGGGATTGAAGGAATTCCGGCTCCTTGCCGGCGTTCCCGATGCCAAGAAGACGGCCCAGAAGGATGAAAGGTAGCAAGCCATGCCAGCCGAAAGCAAAGCGAAGGTCATTGAACGCAATCGCGCGCCGCGGGTGCAGATCGCCTATGATGTGGAAACCTACGGCAGTCCGACGACAATCGAACTGCCGTTTGTCATGGCCGTGATGGCCGACCTTTCGGGCGCTTCGCAGACCAAGGAAGCGATGAAGTCGGTGCTGGACCGCTCCTTTGTCGAAACCGACGCGAACCGGTTCCCACGTTTCATGGAAGCGCTCGGACCGCGCGTGAAAGCCCGCGTGAAGAATACGCTGCCCCAGTCTGAGGGCGCCGAGCGGGACGAGGAACTGGCGCTTGATCTTACCTTCACCAAGATGGGCGATTTCGCACCGGACAAGATCGCCGAGCAAGTTCCGCAATTGGCAGAAATCCTCAAAATGCGTCGCCAGCTCGAGGAACTTCTCGGCTTCATGGACGGTCGCGTCGACGCCGAAAAGCGCATTGCGCAACTTCTCAATAACGAACCGCTTCTTGGCAAGATCGCCAGCCAGGCACTGGCCGACGACGATAAGGCAGGGGAATGACCATGGCCGAACAGCAAAAGACTGCCGCCGTCACCGCCGAGGCCGAAGCCATCGACCTCGGAGAATTCAGCGGCCTCCTCGAGAAGGATTTCAAGGTCAAGAAGGACGACAGCGAGAAGCTGCAGCAGCTCGTGCGCAATCTCGCGCTTGCGGCGCAAACGCGGTCCGACACCACCACCATCTCGTCCAATGCGATCAAGTCGATCAAGTCGCTGATCGCCGGGATCGACAAGATGCTGTCGGAACAGGTCAACGAGATCCTGCACGCGCCGGAAGTGCGCGAAGTCGAGGGCACATGGCGCGGCCTCTGGTATCTCGTCAACAATACCGAGACGGATCAGAAGCTGAAGATCCGGGTGATGAACATTTCCAAGCAGCAGCTGGCCGACACGCTCGAAGATTATGAGGGCCAGATGTGGGATCAGAGCCCGATCTTCAAGAAACTCTATACGGACGAGTATTCGATGCTTGGCGGCGAGCCTATCGGCTGTGTGATTGGCGCCTACGAATTCTCGAACCACCCGCGCGACGTCGGTCTTTTGCGCAACATCTCCGGGATCTGCGCCTCTGCACACACGCCGTTCATCGCAGCTGCCTCGCCGCGCCTGTTCCGGATGGACAGCTGGCAGGAATTGCCGAACCCGCAAGACCTGCAGCAGATCGTCTCAAACCCGGCCTATGCCTCGTGGCAGTCGCTGCGCGAGAGCGAAGACGCGCGCTACATCGGCCTGACCATGCCTCGCGTTCTGGCAAGGCTGCCGTATGGCACGGATACCGTTCCGGTGAAGAGCTTCACCTTCGAGGAAGAAGTGCAGGGCGATCACAACAAATATGTCTGGATGAATGCAGCCTTCCCGATGGGCGTGAATATCAACCGCAGCCACAAGCTCTATGGCTGGGGCACGCAGATCCGCGGCGTCGAAAATGGCGGCACGGTCCTCAACCTGCCTGTGCACAGCTTCCCGACCGATGATGGCTCGATAGCGATGAAATGTCCGACGGAGGTCGCCATCGACGACCGGCGCGAGGCTGAGCTGGCCAAGCTCGGCCTGATGCCCATCCTGCATCGAAAGAATACCGATCTCGCGGCCTTTATTGGCGCGCATTCGCTGCAGGACGACGAGACAAGGGCAGGACGGCTGGTCGACCCCGATGCACAGGCCAACGAGCGGCTAAGCGCCAACCTTCCCTATCTCTTTCCGGTGTCGCGTTTTGCCCACTACCTCAAGGCTATCGCGCGCGACAAGGTCGGTTCGTTCAAGGAACGCTCCGATATGCAGATCTGGCTGACCGAATGGATCAACCGCTACGTGCTGGCCAACCCGGCCTTTGCCGACGACAAGGCGCGCGCCAAGCGCCCGCTTGCCGCCGCCGAGGTTCAGGTGGACAGCGTGGAGGGGCGGCCCGGCTACTACAATGCTCGCTTCTATCTGCGCCCGCATTATCAGCTGGAGGGCATCAATGCCTCGCTCCGACTGGTGTCGGAACTTCCGTCCGTGAAGACTTGATTTGCACAAACAACATCTTGGTTTTTGAAAGCGGTGGAGAAAGACAATGCCCACAAATACGAAGATTGATGGCTTTCTGAAGGTTCCGGATATCAAGGGCCCAAGCATTCGAGACGGCCACGAGGACGAAATCGAAATCCATGGGGTCGATTACAAGATGGTCGCACCCTACGATCCCAATTCGCTGTCTCGGCGCGGTCGTGTTTCCTTGGGGATGATCAAGTTCACCAAGCACTATGACAAATCCTCGCCCTACCTGAAAAAGGCGCTGTTTGAGAACAAGGCGCTGGACGAAGTGGTGTTTTCGGCGCGGCGGACCATTGATGGCGAAACCAAGGATTACCTGGTCGTCACCCTCACCGACGCCTCGATCATGGAATACGACATGTCGCAGGCCGAGGATGAGGAAGACCTGATCGAGGAAGCGGTCAGCTTCGCCTACAAGAAGATCAAGTTCGTCTACGACGACAACGATGAAATCGAAATGGATGTCTATGTCGGCAAGTGAGGCCCGGCGGCCCGGCGCGGACACGTTGCAAGGCAGCGGCAGTTCGCGAGCAAAACGCGAAGCGGTCCAGCCCTCTCTTTGGGACCGCCTCGTAAACGATCTGCCGGGTATGACTTCCGAGATAGACGGGCTGCACCAGGCCTTGCAGGACGAGCTTGGCGCGGAGCGACTGGACAATCTGGTTGCAGCCAGTGCGCGGCTCGTCGACGCCGACGCGGAGTTGACGGCCGATCAGAAGCGGCGCCTGCACCGCCTGGCCTTTCAGAGCCAGCACCGCGCCGAAATCGAAAGCCGCGGCGTGGTGGTGTCGGCTCGTGTGCTCAAGGAGGCCGTGCGACGCGACGTCGAGGCCTTGTTCAACACCGAGCGCTTCGAGGCCGTTCCGCTTCTTTCCGATCTTGAAAGCGAGCAGGCCGCGGACAACCCGCCGTCGCTCGCTGACTTTCCGGAGGTGCGTCGCAGCGTGGTCAACTACGGCGTGCCTTCCTTCTCGGGCCGTTCCTCTCGAGACTTTGATCGCGAGGCCCTGGCGCGCGAGATCCGCTCGGTGCTTGCCACGTTCGAGCCGCGTCTCAAGGAAAGCGCAACAAAGGTTTCGGTAACCCTTGGCGACAAAACCGTGGGCCTGAAGATCGAGATAGACGCGGTGTTGATCATGACGCCGACGCCAGAACGCATGCGCCTGCGCACCACGATCAATCTCGATAACGGCTTGGCTCGGACCGAATTTAGGGAGGCCTGAGATGGATCGGGTCTTCGTAGAATATTACGAGGAGGAACTGACCCATATCCGTGCGCTCGCGGCAGAATTTGCCGACATGCACCCGGCGGTGGCGCGCAATCTTTCACTCGATACCGTCCCCTGTCCGGATCCCTATGTCGAGCGGCTGCTTGACGGCGTTGCTTTCCTCGCCGCGCGCACCCGGCTCAAGGTCGATGCAGAGCGCTCGCGGTTCTCACGCGCCGTTCTTGACGTGCTCTATCCCGATCTGGTCACGCCGGCGCCGGCAACGGCAATGGTGGTGCTGAAACCCGGCCAGCAGGTCCAGACAATGATTGCGGGCCATATTGTCAAGCGCGGCACGCGCCTGGTTTCAAGCCTGCAGCCCGGCCTGTCGACGCGTTCCACGTTCACCACCTCCCAGGACATGACGCTGTGGCCGATTGCGATCACCTCGGTCGGCTATTTTCAGGATCGCAGCGCCTTGGCGGCAGCCGGCATAGGGCCGATCGGCGGTGTTGGTGGCGAAGCGGCGCTTCGCGTCACGTTGGCTCGGACCGGCAAAGGCAAGCTTGACGAACTGTCGCTCGATCGGCTTGACTTCCACTTTGTCGGGCGCACCAAAGCACCACTGCTTTTCGACGCTATTTTCGGGGCCTGCTCGGCCGTTGGCGCACGGGCGGAAGGCAAGGCCAACCCACTATCGCCCTTGCCGCAACCCGAAATGGTCGGCATCAGCGACGACGAGGCGCTGATGCCTCGTACCCGTCCGACGTTCGAAGGCTACCGACTTCTGCGTGAATACTTCATCATGCCGGAGCGCTTTCACTATGCTCGGATTTCCGGGCTGCAGCCCATCGTGCGCAAATGCACAACCGGGCTCGAGATCATCTTCATCTTCAGGCGTCCAGTGCCTGAGCTGGCCGATCTGACGCCTGCGGATTTCGAGCTTTTCGCAACGCCGATCATCAATCTCTTTGAACGTGAGTGCAATGTCATCGAGCTCGATCCGCGCAAGACGCGGCAGGTGCTGCATGCCGACCGCACGCGAGCGCGGGACTTCGAAATCTATCGGGTCATCCGCGTCGAGGACGCCGACAGCGAAGGCAACGACGCCGAAATTCCGGAGCTCTTCAGCCTGGGACAGAACCGCGGCAGCGGTTGGGTTTATTCCACCGAACGGCGCCCACGCCGCCCGACAGAGGAGGAACGGCGCGACGGCCTGACCCGCACCTCATACAC
Organism: Mesorhizobium sp. M0244; assembly: GCF_040321795.1. Classification (NCBI taxonomy): domain Bacteria; kingdom Pseudomonadati; phylum Pseudomonadota; class Alphaproteobacteria; order Hyphomicrobiales; family Phyllobacteriaceae; genus Mesorhizobium; species Mesorhizobium sp. M0244. Next base: position 59,229 of record NZ_JAMYSE010000015.1, read on the forward strand.
CGGAGATGACGTTTTCCTGGCGATTTCACGTCCGGCGGAAAGTCCGGCGAACCGGCCGCTGAAGCGTGTCGACGTCGTGGCGCTCTGCACCAACCGCGATCTGCCGATCCTTGACGACAACCCTACCCTGACGCTCGAAGCCGGTGACCCGGTCGAAACGATCCGGCTTCTCGGCGCATTGCGCCCGCCTCGCCCTGCCATCCGTGCAGCGCTGCCGACGGGTGCGGCGGGAGAATCGCGAGCCGACAATCTCGCCTGGCGGCTTGTAGCGCAGCTTGCGCTCAACTTTCTCAGCCTTGCGAAGGAAGGTCGCGGTGCCGACCCGCTGCATGCGCTGCTTGAGCTCTACGCCGACAGGGGCGACCCGAGCCTCGCCCGCAACGTGCACTCGATCGTGCGCATCGATTCCCGGTCGGTCATCGAACGGCTGCAGATCGACGGGCCAATGTGTTTCGGACGAGGCACGGAGGTGACCTTGCATGTCGACCAGTCTGTCCTGGCAGGGCAAAGCACATTGCTGCTTTCGGCCCTGCTGGCGCGGCTGTTTGCCCGTCACGCCGGAATAAACGGATTTGTGCGAACCCGCACACGGCTGCTGCAGAAGCAGGAGGATGTGCCATGGCCGATGACGCCCGGCAATCGCTACCTGATCTAGACAAGGCCGGCCTGCACCGCGCCGAAGAGCTGTCGGATGCGTTCGATTTCTTCGAGCTGTTGCGCCGGCTCGAACGCAGAGGCGGGCTGTTCGGCTATTCCGGCCCGCCGGAGCGCGAGCCGTCAAGGCTCGGGCAGCATATCCGTCTCAGCTTTTCCGCCAAGGACTTGGCAGAATTCCGCGAAGCGAAGGACAAGGCCCCCGCCCGGGTTACAGTCGCCAACATCGGGCTGATGGGACCTGAAGGTCCGATGCCTTTGCATTTGACGCGCTGGGTGCTCGATCGTCTGTCGCAGCGCTGGTTCACCGGCGCCGATTCACAGCAGACCAGCGATACGACATTCATGGACTTCGTCAACATTCTTCAGCACCGTATGATCGCCCTGTATTATAGAGCGTGGGCGGATGCGCATCCGGCGGTTCAGGTCGAGCGCGCGGTGGGTGGGCGCGTTCGCGCCATGCTTGAAGCCATGGCAGGGATAGGGCTTCCCGGCACCCAGAACGCCGATCTGGACGCCGTGAAGCTGCGCCAGGCCGCTTCGCTTGCCAATCAGGTCGACGGCCCTGAGCGGCTGACGCTGTTTCTGGCAGAGGCGTTCAAGGTGCCGGTCCGGATCAGCGAGTTCATCGCTGCCTGGATAACCATACCAGCCGCGCTTCAGACCCGCCTTGCCAAAGCCTACGCGGGGCTTGGTCGGGGAGCGACGATCGGTCCGCGCGTTTTCAACCGCCAAAGTAGGATTGAGCTCCGCGTCGGCCCGTTGGGGTATGAGGACTTCAAGGCGTTCCTGCCGGGCGGTCAGCGCCTCAAATTGTTCAAGCAGGCCGTCCGCGAGATGGTCGGGGAAGCGCTCGACGTCGATCTGCGCATCGTGCTGGCGCGCGATGCCGTTCCCCCGCCCCGCATTGGAGCCGTGCAACTCGCCCGGACCGCGTGGCTTGCGCGGCCCGCTGAAAGGGGCGATGCTGACGACATGCGGCTGCGGACAATAGTCGGCTGGCGGCAGGAAGGGGCGGAGGTCGCGGCATGAGTCTGCTGCTGACGCTGGAGCAAGGGCCACGCACACAGGCGGTACGACAGACCCGGCTTGATGAAGGCGAGCTGGTGATCGGTCGCAGCGCGGACGCCGGCTGGCAGATCGACGATCCCGACATGTTCGTTTCGCGGGCTCATTGCAGGATCACTGGTGGGCGAGACGGATATTTCGTCACCGATACCTCGAGCAGCGGATTGTTCATTGATGACTCCGAATGCCCGCTTGGCGCCGGCAAGTCGACGCGGCTTCGCAATGGCATGCGGCTGAGACTGGGCGACTACATCGTGTATGTCGACCTGCAGACGTCGACCGCCCAAGCGACAGCAGCAGCCCGCGGCCCAGTCCCGGAGCGCTCGCCACCGGCGTCTCGGGCGCCGGTCAGCATCGGCCGCGATGATTTCTTTTCCGCCACCGTGGAAGAAGAGCCGCGGCGGCCACGTCCAGCCGACCTCCCGAATCCTTTTGAGCAGCCGATCCCGGGTGCGTTCGAGCGCGCCAACTCCAGACAGCGCAGCTCGCCTGCTTTCGATGACCCGTTCAGCCTCGATCCGGTTTCAACGCCGGTATCCAAAGACGCAGCCGGCTATCCAGAACCAGCCAGCGCGGCCAAACAGGCAGACCCTTTCGGCCTTGACCCGGCGCCGTCCCGCAACGGCGCAACCGAGGCCACGGCCGGAGAGCCGCCGGAATTCAATGACGACTTCGGTTTTGAGCCAGCCGCGACCCCCAGTTCGGGAAGCGGCGCCGGTTCGACCAGTCAGCGCCAGCGCAACGCCCAACGACCACAATCGGCCAATGCCTGGGACCTGCCTGTGCGGGCGGCAGAGGCCCCTCCCCCAGTGCGGGCAGGCGCTGCTGCCAACCCCGCCCGTCCGCCGCCTGCGGCGCAGCACGCCGACATGGCGCTTCGCACTGCATTCCTGCGCGGCATGGGCGTCGCGGAGGCCGATTTTCCCGGGCGCGACGCCATCGCCGAGATGGAGAAGTTCGGCCGCGAATATCGGCTTATGATGGAAGGCCTGATGCAGCTGCTGCGCAAGCGTGCCGAAGAAAAGGGGAATGCTCGCGTTGCCCAGACAATGGTCGGAGCCTCCGAAGTCAATCCACTCAAGTTTCTGCCGACGGTCGACGACGCGATCGTGACGCTGATTGCCGAACGCAGCCCCGGATTTCTCGCCGGCGAAGCGGCAATCGCGGATGCGGTTCGCGATCTCGCACAACATCACGTGCGCGCCTGGCGCGGCGTGCAGGCCGCCTTGCGGCGGATGGTCGACCGTTTTGAGCCGGCAGCGATCGAAGAAGAGCTGAAATCAAGTTCGGCGATCGGCACGCTGCTTTCGGGCGGGCGCGGCGCCAAGCTGTGGGAACTCTACCAGAAACGCCATCGTGAAATCGCCGAGAGCGCGGAAAAAAGCTTTCTCGGCGAAATCGGCGCCGATTTTCGGGATGCATATGAGGAGGAGTAAGACATGATCGATCGACGCGACTTTATCGTTGCCCTGGGGGCAACCGGGCTGCTTACGGCATGTCAGAGTGCCGGGCCGCCAAAGCCGTCGGTCATCACGGTCAAACTGACCGGTGCGGCCGGTATGAATGCTGGACCAGGCGGCGGCGACCGGCCAGTGACGGTGCTCGTGATGCGGCTGCGCAGCACCGGGAAATTCAACTCCGCCGATTATTTTGCTTTGCAGGGGGATGCCGGCTCGGCACTGGCAGGCGATCTGATCGGGTCTGACCAGATTGCGGTGGGGCCGGGAAAGACCGCGTCCAAGACGATTACGGTCGAACCGGAAGCGACGGCCCTGGGCTTCGTTGCGCTGATCCGTGAGCCTGGTGGACGAAACTGGCGGACGACCAAATCGGTTTCGCCGGGATCAAACTTCACGATCAATGTCACGCTTGGCAGCGGCGGCATTTCCGCCTAGCGGCCAAGGCAAGGGGAGTTCGATGCAGAGAGTAGCCGCATGAGCGATGCAAACAGGGTGCTGTGGTCCGAGGGCCTTTTTCTCAGGACCCAGCATTTCCAGCAGCAGGATCGTTTCTTTGAGGCGACTGTGCGCGGCGCGCTGCAGGCCGGCCAACTGCATACATTCGGCTTTCAGCAATTGATGCTGGACCAGTCCTTGCTCGATGCCGGCCAGATCTCGATCCTGTCCGCACGAGGCATTTTCCCGGACGGGACCCCCTTTTCCATTCCCGAGATGATGGACGCGCCGCGTCCGCTGCCGGTCACCGCTGATACGGGTGCCGGCCCGGTGCTGGTCGCGTTGCCGCTCGAGCCTGCCGGCGGCATCGGTTTCGATCCGGCACACGCGGCACCCACTGGCGCGCGCTATCATGGGCGGATTGTTTCGGTGCGCGATGCCGTCCAGGGCGGTTCAGATCCCGAAGAAATCGAAATCGCCCGTCCGCAGGCCCTGCTGCTGGCACCTGGCAAATCGGTCGGCGGCTACACCGCCTTGCCGATCGCCGACATAAAGGGGGTTCGAGCCGATGGCGGCGTTTCCCTGAACGAGACGTTCCTGCCGCCGGCACTGGTTACCGGCGCGGTGGGCTGGTACCGGCAATTGCTTCTGGAAGTGGTCACAGGCCTTGACCAGATCGCCGAGGCGCATGGCAAGATGGTCATGGGCGGGCCAGGGCGCAGCGTTGAAGACCTGTTGCTGCTCAATCTCGCCAATGCGGCGCGTCCGCGGCTGGCCCACATGCTTGCGCAGGATGTTTTCCATCCGGCCGAACTTTATCTAGAACTCGTCGGGCTCGCCGGTTCGATGGCAACCTACGGCGCAAGCGCGCGGCGACTGGGCGAGTTGCCCGCTTACGATCACATGGCCCCCGGCCCGGCCTATTCGGCGCTGGCCGATGCGCTGCGCTCGCTCATCCTGAGCCTGCGCTACATCGAGCCGAAATCGCGCGCGCTGCCTGTCATGCGGCATTCGACCAATGTCTGGAAAGTCCGCATCGACAACCCAAAGCTGCTGGTGGCCAGCCGCATCGTCATCCGGGTCGGTTCGGAGCTGTCAGAGGACGCGCTGCGCAAGATATTCGTCAACCAGGCGACTGTCGGCTCGGCCGATCAGTTCGAGGGCCTGTGGAAGTCTCGCCTGCCCGGCATCCCGCTGAAGCCGCTCCATTCCCAGCCGCGCGAGATCCCTTACGACGGCGATCGGCTGTGCCTTGAGCTGGACCAGAAAAGCGAACACTGGGCATCGCTGCTTGATGCGCCGGGCTTTGTCATCGGTGTTTCGGGTGTATTGCCGAGCGAGCCGCAGGTTGACTGCTATTCGGTGAACAGGTGAGATCATGAGCCGGGATGATCCTTTCGGACTGTCGGAGGATCGCGAACGCACTCGCATAAGGCTGACCGGCGCGCCGATGCCGCGACCGATGGCGGCACCCTTGCCGGGCGGGCCGATAAGGCGGTCGCGCACCCACCCGAACGGGCTTGTCAACGCCTTCGCGCCCTTGCTCGAGTTTGCTCCAGAGCTTGAGAGCGCGCTGGCACCGGAGAATCCAGAAGCGTTGCGCACTCGGCTGCTCGAAGAACTGGTTCGGGCACGCGACACCGTAATGGCGGCGGGATCCTCGATGGAACGGGCCGATCAGGCAGCCTGGGTGGTGGCGGCCTTGCTCGATGATCTGGCCCTGAACACGCCCTGGGGCGGGGCCAGCGCATGGCCGCGCCAGCCGCTTGTGGTCATGCTGCGCGGCGATGTCGATGCCGGCACGCAGTTCTTCACCCGGCTCGACGAACTCGAACGCCATCCGAACCGCGATCGCGAATTGCTGGAACTTCAGTATGACTGCCTGGCACTCGGTTTTCGCGGCAAGTATCGCGTGCCCGGCCGGTCGGGCGATCGCTCGATCAATGCCGTTCGGGTGGCAGCGGCACGCTTCCTGCGCGATGCCGACGCCGAGAACGCGCCGCTGTCGCCGAACTGGAAAGGCGTAATCGCATCCGACGAGCCGCAGCGCTTCATCGTTCCGATCTGGGTGATGGCCCTCGGCGCGGTGGTCATCGCCACCGCGACCTATATCGGGCTCTCAGCGGGCCTGAGCAGCCAGGCGGTCGAGCTTTCCGCCCTGGTGCGCGCGCTGCCGCCGCCGACCCGTGGCGACATCAGCCGCTTGTCGCCAACGGTCGATGCGCCGCCGCCACAGACCGTGGATTTCGCGCTGCTACCCGAATTTGAAGCCGGGGCGCCGCCCGATCTCAAATCGGCTCTCAGCGGCACCGAGAGCGTTTCGCTGGCCAAGCTGGTGATCCAGGCCTCCAACCCTGAATTGTTCCAGTCGTCGCGGCCAACACTGACTAAAGGATTCGAGCCGCTGATCGGGTCGATCGCCAAGGTGATCCTCGCCAATCAGGAACTGATCGGCAACATCACGGTGGTCGGACATACGGACAGCGTTCCTCTGCAAAAAACCAATCCGCTGTCGACCAACCAGCGCCTGTCCGAGGCCCGCGCCCAGACCATTGCCGACATGCTGGTGCAAAACGGAGTGCCTCAGGAACGCGTTCATTCCGAGGGCCGAGCAGCCACCGATCCAGTCGCCGACGACAGCACGCGCGCGGGCCGGGCCTTGAACCGCCGCGTCGAGGTGCTGGTCGAAAAGAGGCTGTGAGATGTTCATCCTGCGCTTCCTCTGGGCGGTCCTGACATCGCGCTGGCTGTGGACGCTGATCGGCATCACGTTGCTTTCCCTGGTGATCTGGGTGTTCGGCCCGATCGTCAGGGTCGGCCCTTACGAACCTTTCGCCTCCGACAATGTGCGCATCGTCATCATCGCGCTGCTGGTCATCTTCTGGCTGGTCTGGCTGATCGTTGCCCAACGCCGGGCGATCCGCGCCAATCGCATGTTCGTCGCTGAAATCGCCGCTCCGGCGGTAGAAAAGCCGCTCAGCCCCGGCGAAGAGAACGTCGCTGCCGTCGGTGCCAAGTTCGCCGAGGTCATGGCCGAGTTGAAGCGCCGGAAGCTCGGCGGGCGCACGTTCCTGCGTGAGATGCCCTGGTACGTGATCGTCGGTCCGCCGGCCACCGGCAAGACCACAGCCTTGCGGCAGTCAGGGTTGAATTTTCCGATCGACCTGACCGACGACCTGCAAGGGGTGGGCGGCACACGCAATTGCGACTGGTTCTTTTCGGAGAACGCAGTTCTGATCGACACTGCAGGCCGCTATGTCCAGCAGGAAAGCCAGCCCGATGTCGACGCGGCGGAGTGGCTGGGCTTCCTCGACCTTTTGAAGAAGCACAGGGGACGCCGCGCGCTCAACGGTGTGATCGTCGCGCTTTCGATCGATGTGCTTTCGGAGGGCGACGAGGCCATCAAGGCGCATGGCCGCAAGATCCGCCGTCGTCTGGCCGAGCTCAACGATCGGCTCGAAATCCGCCTTCCGGTCTATCTGATGCTGACCAAAGCCGATCTGATCAAGGGGTTCGAGGCGTTCTTCGGCGGCTTGTCCACGGCTGCGCGCGAGCAGGTCTGGGGGACCACCTTCGCGCTGGATGCACGCGTCGATACAAAGACCATCGAGCGCGAAATCGCGACGCTAGCGACCGAGCTCGAGCGGCGGCTGGTGCCTCGGCTGGAGGATGAGGACAAGCTTGCTAACCGCGCCGAAATCTTCAGGTTTCCCGCCCAGCTCGCCAGCCTGTGCGAACCGATCCAGGTGCTGGTCGAGGCGATGTTCGGCGAAAGCCGGTATGAGGAGGCCGCCTGGCTGCGTGGCCTCTATCTGACATCGGCGACCCAGGAAGGGGCGCCGATCGATCGGCTGACCGCGGCGCTGTCTGCCTCCTTCGGACTTCCGCCGCGCCGGGCGTTGCCGGCGCCGCGCGTCGAAAAACGCAGCTTCTTCCTAAAGAATCTGCTTACCGAAGTCATCTTCAAGGAAGCGGGCCTCGGCACATTCGATCCGCTGGCGCAACGCCGCCGCGCCTGGATCTGGCGAGGTGCGGCCGCCGGATGTGCCGCGGCCGCTTTGCTGACAGGGGCGCTGTTCACCTGGTCCTATTACGACAACCGCAACGCGATCACGGCCCAGGCTAGCCAGTTCGAGGCGCTGCAAACACCGCTGACCTCGGCCGCGGCAACCCCGGCATCGGTAGAACAGCCTGCCATCGATGGCGTCCTCAGCGCGATGGATGAGGTCGCCAATGCCCGGACAACGCCGCCTGGCGCTGTGCAGGATCTGCTCGGACCATCGGCGTCGGCGGAGCTGGTGCGAGCACAGACCGACACTTACGACCACGCTTTGCGCAACATACTTGAGCCGCACATGGTGGCGCTGCTCGAGGCGACGATGTGGCGGCAGATCCGCGATCCGGACTTCATGCTTGGCGCGCTGAAGACCTATCGCATGATGACCGGCCTTTCCCAGATGGATCCGGACTTCGCCCAGAACTGGTGGGTGAACAGTCTGCCTGAATTCGCGGCGGCCGCCCCCTTTCCGACAGCTGACGCGGAAGAGCACCAGCTTGCCGCGATCCGTCGCATGGCAGTCGACGCCAGCTATATCGCCCCGGACCAGGCGCTGGTTGCCGAGGCACTGAAAACCGTCTGTACGATTTCGTTGCCGGCGCGTGCTTATAAGCAGTTGCTGGCGGACCCGGCGGTGACCGCGCTAAAGGAATGGGTTCCGGCGAACTTCGCCGGCCCCAACGGCGCCAAGGTCTTTGCGCGTCGCTCCGACAAGACGCTTCGCGTCGGCATTTCGGGAGCGTTTACCTATGCCGGCTTCCATGACGCCATTCTCGACCGGGTCGAGGATGTGGCTGCCCAGGCAGCACTCGACCGGGCGGTGTTCGCCGGCGGTTGCTCGGAAAATTCCGAAACCTCGGTATCGGCGCTGTCCGAAGATATTCTGAAGCTTTATTACGACGACTATATCGCCCAATGGGACAGCTTCCTGCGCGATATGAGGCTGGCGCCATTGACCGACCTCAACGTCGCCAGTGAGAACCTCAAGGATCTTTCAAGCGCCGATTCCGCGCTCAAACGACTGGTCACGGCCGTGGTCCAGGAGACTGAGCTTACGCGATCCGATGAAGCGCCGGCAAACGACAAGGCCGCGGCGTCAGGCGGCTCGAAACTGCTCGGCAAGCTGGGCAAGCTTGGCAAGATCGTAAAAACCGGAGCAAAGCTTTTGCCGCGCGCCGGCTCCGCCGACGAGGTGGATCTTACCGGCAGTCTGGTGGCCGAGCATTTCAAGCCGCTCAAGGGTGCCATCGCCGAAGTCGACGGCCAGCCGCCGGCGCTCGACGCCGCCATTGTCGCGCTGACTGCGCTGTCCAACGTGCTGCAGACGGTGACGGCCAATCCCGATCCCCAGGATGCTATCAAGAAACAGGGCGGCCTCGCCGAACTGACTGGAGCGGTCGCCAGGCAGGCGCAGATCCTGCCCGACCCGATCGACGACTGGTTGGGCGGCATTGCCGGCGATACCAGCGGCCTGACGCAGAAGGCGGTCACCTCGGAGCTCAACGCCATCTGGCGCGCCGACATCCTGCCGTTCTGCCAGGCCGCACTCAACGACCGCTATCCGTTCAGCCCTGACAGCGCCGTGGACGTCAATGTTCGCGACTTCGCCCGCCTGTTCGGACCGGCAGGGCTGATCGACACCTTCATCAACGACCACCTGATCAGCTATGTCGACACGTCGGCGCAGCCATGGAAATGGCGCGCTGATTTCGGCCTTGACCCTTCGGCGCTGGCTGCGTTCGAACAGGCAAGGCGGATCCGCGATGATCTCTTTCCAGGCGGTACGGGCCCGGTGATGAGCTTCACGCTCGAACCGAAGGACCTGTCTCCCAACGTCACGCGCGTGACGCTCAACCTCGATGGCCAGAACCTCGTCTACTACAACAACGCAACGAGGCCGCAGCCGATGACGTGGCCCGGCAAGGACGGCACAGGCGTCATCTCGCTGGCCTTCCAGCCGATCGATGGCTCGCCCGAAATCATGCTCAACGAGACCGGCAGCTGGGCCTGGCTGAGAATGCTGCGCAGCGGTCGTTTCACTGGCACCTCCCTATCCGATGTCTACAGCCTGCGCCTGGGGACGAACGGCATGTACGCCGATTTCCAACTCAAGGCTGCCAGCGTCGAAAATCCTTACAACCTGCAGATGTTCAAGAAATTCTCATGTCCGCCGCAGATATGATCCTGCCCGGCTTCTACGGCAAAATGCCCGCCACCGGCGATTTCGTGACGCGGCGGCTGCCCGGGGATTTTGTGCGCAACTGGGACCGATGGCTGGCGCAACATCTGGTCCCGCTGCTCGGCCGGGAAACTTGGCCGCGCACCACCGCGCTGCGCTTTTTGGCCGGCCCGGCTTCGTTCGGCGCATCGGCAGGGATCATTTTGCAGAGCGCCGACAGGGTCGGCAGGCAATTCCCTCTGAGTGTCGTAGCCCAGCTTCCTGAAGTCTGCGTTGAGCTTGCCTATGCCGATGCATGGTTTGCCGAGATCGAAAAGGTGGCCATCGCTGCCCAAAATGGCGAGCTGACGCCGGACGAATTGGATGGCGCGCTGGCTACACTACCGGCGCCGCCAGTCGAGCCGGGCGAAGAGCTCATCAGCGATATGGTGATGTGGACAGCGCGTTCGGACATTTTCGACATCGACCCGCTGTCGCCGCAGACGACGTTGGAACAAATCTTTGCGGAGAGCTGGGAGACCAGCTTATACGGGGGCGAACACTGATGTTTGTTAGCGGCAATACCACGCCATTTTTGGCAGAAGCTTTTCCCTATCAGGACAAGCACTGCGTAAGACACTGTGTGGCTGTCGTCCGCGCTACATTCGATGTCGATACAGACGGAAAATGCACGCCCAGCAAACAGCAGTCGCCATTCGTCTATTCCGATACGCACTATGGTGACCCGGAAACGACTTCAATTCGAGTCGAGACAGACTTTGTCCCTGTCAAGTCGAAGTGCGAGGTTCTGCTCGACGCAGCGGCAATGGCGCCGGGCGGGCGACCCATTGAGTCGCTCGAGGTAGGACTATTTGGACCCAACCTACAAAAACGTGCAATCGTAACCGGGCAGCGGCGTTGGTTCCGGGGCGGCCTTGGCATTCAGGCGTCGCCGCCGACTCCGTTCATATCGATGCCACTCGCCTGGCATCTTGCTTTCGGCGGCACCGACCGCACCAATCCTGATCCCGCCAAGCATAGCAGCGATGCTGTCAACCCGATTGGCAGCGGCTATCTGGTCGGCCAGAGCAACATCGACGGAACGACACTGCCTTGTATCGAGCACCCGCATTCGCGGATGCGCATCTGGAACGACCGACCGCGCCCGATCGGCTTCGGCCCTGTACCGCGCTTCGCGAAGGAGAGAGCGCTATATGCTGGCACATACGACAAGCATTGGATGGACAACGTCTTGCCCTTCCTGCCGCACGACTTCGACGACCGTTATTTCCAGGCGGCGCCGCAGGATCAATGGGTGGATCAGCTCACCGAAGGTCTGATGTTCGGCTGCCTGAACATGAACAAAAGCGGGAAGTTCAAGGTAAGACTGCCTGCGCTCTCGATCCCGGTGCGTTTCCTTTTCAATGACATAACCGAGTCCAGGGCATTGCGCCCTGACACACTGGTCCTTGTGCCCCACGAGAACCGAATCGTGCTTGTTGGACGGGTTGCGACGAAGTTGCCGCGTAAGATGACCAAGCTGCAAGAAGTTCATGTCGGTGTAAGCCTTATCCCGGAGGACGGCGACAAGCCGCACTATGCCGGCTTGGCAGTGGCCATCAAAGAACTCAAGAAAATGCGGCGCTGGTCGTGACCGCAATCTCCTGTCTCAGCCTCGTCTCTCCGGTCGGTTATTCTCCCGCTAGTGCGGTCGCGGCGATGCGCGCGGGTATTGCGGCCTTTGGTGAGTTGCCATACCGCGACGCTAATGGTGAGGCGATTCTTGGTGCTGTTGTTAATGCATTTGCGCCTGATTTGCGGGGCCGAGACCGACTTTCCGCACTGGTAGAGTTCGCAATTGATCAGTTGGATCCCGACGCTACTGAGGCGTTGCCTTGGGGGCAGATGCCGCTGATCCTGTGCACGCGGGAGCCCGAGATGCCCGGGGGCCGGATAAACGGCATCCTCGGCGGTATCACGCTACCGCACGGAGCGCCGCTGGCCGGTCCGAAATCGGGACATATAGCAGCCGGCCCGATTTCAGCCTTCGCGGCAATTTCGCGTGCCCGCGACCTGCTGCAAAACCGTGACGTGCCCGCTTGCATCGTTTTGGCCGTGGACAGTCTCATCGATGCGCGCACCCTCGGCTGGCTGGATGCCAGGGCACGCTTAAAGACCACAATCGAGACCGACGGTCTTATTCCCGGAGAAGGTGCCTGCATAACCGTTGTCAGCCGGCAGCCAATTACCCAGAGCCACGTTATCGTAAGGGGTCTTGGGCTCGGTCGTGAAACAGCAACAATTTACAACGAGGAGCCTCTCCGCGCCAATGGCCTTACCGCAGCGCTGAAGATCGCCTTGGAAGAGGCCGGCGTGCACATGCATGACGTGGCATTCCGCCTGTCCGATGTCGCGGGCGAGTCTTATGCGTTCGAAGAGCTCGTTCTTGCCCAGATGAGAACGATGCGAAAAACCCGGCCTGAACAACCGGTGTGGCATGCGGCCGACTGTATCGGCGACAGCGGGGCGGCTGCCGGCCTTATCCAGTTTGCCTGGGCGGAGCAGGCCTATAAGAGAAACTATGCTCCTGGAGCAATCGCAGCGCTGCATGGAAGCTCAAGCTTCGGTGGCCGGGCCGCCGCCATTGTGACAGCGTAGGGCGGGGCAACAGGTGACGAAAGACGTCTTCGCGGAAAAATGGGAAATTGCCGGCAAGAACGGCATGAACCAGTCCATCGCCCGGTTCCCAGATGTTTGCATGTCACCGCCCTCGCCGCCGGCGGGTCCAATTCCCGTTCCTTACCCCAACACGTCCTTTTCAAGTGACCTGAAGGAAGGCTCCGAAACCGTCTATATCGGAGGCAAGCCCGTCGCGCTGGCACAGAAATCTTACTACAAAACATCCCCGCTCGGAAACGAGGCCGCAACCCGCACGTTCGGGGCATCGGTCATTACGCACCAGATCACAGGAAAGACCTACTTCCAATCCTGGTGCATGAGCGTGAAATTCGAGGACAAGAACGTTTGTCGTCACATCGACCTGACAACGAGCAACCACGCATCACATGTTGGAGCCACACCGCCTCAGCCTTCAAGAGAGACGCAGAATTTTAAGCAAGCGAAGAAGGCAGTCGAGGCTGGTAAGTGCCCTTGCTGTGGTCTTAATCTCCACTCCTGGCAGAAAGACCCTGCAACCAACAAGGCCTACCCTGTGATGAAGGAAAACGACTTCTGGAAGAAGAAGGTCGCGAGTATCAAGCCAACTAAGGCCACCGAACAGGCCCATTTATCAGGCGTTCTTAAAAAGATGAATAGGCTGAAAGCGAAAAACAGGCGTCTGGCCAAAGAAGGAAAGCCCAGTTGTCCGAATGTGCACAAGGCAGACAATCAAGGTTGCGCCTTGTACTTTGACATTCCCAAAGGTGCGCGAATACCTTCTCTTGCAACCCCAGCCAAGCCGGCGGGTCCGACGCCCGCACAGGCTGCTTATGATGCATTCACGCCTCTTAAGAAAACCCAGGTCACAAGAGCATGGGAAAGAGTTACGAAACAAACAGTTCCGGCAGCCCCACCAGCAGGAAGCCCGCCAGGTACACCCAATCCGGGCAAACTCAATCACAAAACCCCGAGGATGGCGGGCGGCTGCAACAACAAAGGCAATGTCGTTCCGCAGCATTTCATGGACTACCCGGAATGCAATGAGATCGAAAACTTACAGAGTGAGCTCGAAAAAGTAAATGATCTTCTTCCGTAGGCGTACATATGGCTAAATACCCGAAAATTTCTGACTATGACTTCCAGGACCTGGCTGTTGGATTTCACATCAACAAGCTCGATCTTCAATCACTTGATTTGGCAGAACTTCTCTCCAGCAACAGGCTTTGGGAGAGAATTGCCGGCCAATTCCTCGCCTGTGAACGAGGAAGATTTACAGACCTCTCGAAACTCGGGCCGCTAATAAGGGAAAATCCCCTATACGTGGTTTGGCATGCCGCATCCACACTTTCTGGATATGCAGGAACAATTGAAATCGTTTTGGACGTTTTTAACTATATAGAAAACAAGGACTCCGATAATTACTTGTACTTTTTGGCGATGGCATTGGGTGCTACATCCAATATTAGGGCGATTGATCGTCTCTTGGACCTCCACAATAGAGCCTTAGATATCGAGCCGAGGCGCCAGATAGAACGTGAACTCTCCTATTTGCTCGAAGCAGATGACAACGCAATCATGGCTGGCGCCACTGAGGAGCTCGAGGATGGGGAGAGGATCAATCGCGAGGCATACTTTCCTCGCGTTGCAAGTTCGCGCGGCAACCTGATCCAAAAGATTGCGTCACCCGAAGTGCCCATCTTCGGGGGGGAAATACTTGATATTGTAAATATTGCAAAGAGCATGCTTGGTAGAATACGCTCGGGGATTGGTGACTTTCAATTGGGGCGGCTCTATCGCGAACGACTGCTCTTCGAAGCGACGACGGGCGTCAACTGCTCGGGTTTCTTCAATGAGGAGGCCGACCTGAATCCGCTTCAGGCCGCCGGCATTCTTGAGACGTTCCTCGAGAGCAATGACGTACACAAATTTGCATCAGGTCAGCGTTACTTTTTCGGCCATCCGATTGCGACCTGAAAACTCCAGCGGGTTGACCCTCCGTGCTCTACCGCGTGACCAGCAGGCCGGCTGCCCTGCCCCAGGCTTCGACCTTGTCCGCTAAAGGCACTTTCGCCATGCCGTCGACAAAGCATGCGAGAAAGGGCTTTCCGGCCTCTGTGGCGTCGATGGTGAAGAGATCGCCATCTTCCCTCGCCTCGGGAAACAGCTCGAGAAACGCGGCGCCGGCAGCAATTGCCAGCTGCGGCTCGCGCATGCGATCAACCAGCCAATTCAATACTCTGCGGTCGCCCAGCATTCCGATGCCGCGCACCGCAAGCGGTGCCGTCACGGGGGCAGTCATCATTCGGCCCATCCATGCACGAACTTCCTTTTCGGGGCCTGCCTTCACAACGGCGCGCATAGCAACTAGCGCATTTACTCCAGCAGTAGGCACAGCCTTCTTGAGGTTGTCGCGTGCGGCATCGCCGGAGCCAAGTTCCGTCAGAGCCCAAGCCGCCCACAAACGCACGAATTCGTCGCGATCGACAAGTCGATCGAAGAGCTCGCGTGCGAGGTCCGTCCGTTTCAGCGTGCCGGCCAATCGTGCGCTCGTGGCACGAACCTTGGCATCTGAATCACGAACCAATCGTACAAGAATGTGCTTAGGATCCACGCTATGTTCCTGGCAAGCCGAAACGGCCAGCAGGCGTTTGAAGGCATCGCCGCTGCCTATCCATTCGCGCACAAAGGGAGCAATCGTCATTGCATCATGCCAGGCGAGAGCTCCCAACAGGCCAGGCGTACTGTCTGGAGCGAGACGTCCAAATTCGACCACCTGGCCGACACGCCCGTGGTCCATCAGCTCGAGCGCAGCCCAGCCCAAGGCAAACAGCTCGCCCTTTTCAGAGAAGTCTTCATATTGCTTCAGCAAAAACGGCCAGGCACTCGCACTTGCGATTCGCAATCCGTCTAAGTTGATTGCCAGACGCTGACCTACGCTGTCGATAGCTTTTGGGTCCGGGGGATCACTTGCCAACAAATTGTCACGCTGCGCCCAGAGGAATGCAGCCCGCTCCGCATGCTGGCGAACGATATCCGTTGCCACACGTCTCTTGGGCCACGCCCTGGTGCGATGCTCGGAGGCGGACATTAATTCAGATTGATCGAGCCGCCGCGAATGTTGTTAGCACCGCTGGCATGGCTGACGACGTAAGTCCCCCGAATGACAATATGACCGTCGCTGTCCATGATGATGCTTGCTTTGCCGCATCGAAGCTCGATTCGTTTCTGGGCTTTCACCCGAACATATTCACCATCGCTCAGGACCTGCGTAAAGGCAGCTGCTTTGCGCGCGGGGTCGACGATACGCCCCATGATCAAAGGACGCAGCAGATTGCCATCCTCGAACAGAAGAGCCACTTCGGACCCGACCATATCCAGGGTCAGCTCAACGAGAGCGCGCGCCGAAAGCGCCTGCTCTTGCGGATTGCCGGGAAAAACGACAAGTGGGCCATCGTCACCGTAGCCGAGAAAAACACCAATCACGACGCCGTCGATGCTCTGCTTCACCTTGCTCATAGCTAACCTCAATTTTGATTAATGCTCGAGCCCTTCATGACGATGTCACCCGAGGCTTTGGTGTTGATCTTGCCGGACGCCTTCGTGAAGATGTCCTTGCCGTCGATGGTAATGGTTCCATCTTTTTTCATGACAATCTTGGCGCTGCCGCATTTAAAGGTGATTGAATCCGCTGCCTCGAGCGTAAATTCCTTCCCGATATTGACGACGCCGCTTTCCTTCACGTCCGTCAAGCTTCCCTTGGCGACTTTCAGTATGTACCCGCCGCCGACGTCAGTGCTGTCATTGGACTTGATGTTCGAGATGCGCGAGGCCCCTACGTCGATTGCCTGTGAGGCGGCTATTGCGATGGTCTGTCCGGCACCGATGCTTACGCTCTGATCGGCGGCAATGGTCCAAGTGTCGGAGGCCCCGATACTGTGACTTTGAGCGGAGCCAACAGTCACCGACCTTGTCGCGCCGATTGTATTCACCTGCGGACCGCCGACGCTTCGCGTCTCGGCCGCCCCGACCGTATCGACGCGAGCAGCACCCACCGTGATGGTCTGCACAATCCCTACTGTCTGCGAATGATTGGCGTCGATATTCTCTGTCGAGTTCGACACTACATGGATGGTTTCGTTGGCCTCGACTGTCAGCGAACGGTTCACGCCCACCGTCTCGGTGTCGTTCGAGCCGATATTCGTTGTCTGGTCGACGCCGACCTTGACCGTCTTGTTGTTGCCGACGTCCTCGTCGAGGTTGTGGCCGACGGAGTGCTTGGCGTCGTGATCGATGCGGTCCGACTGGTCATGCTGTACCAGCTTGTTGCGGTCGTGCTTGATCAGAAGGTGGTGGTCCTTCTGCGCTTGGAAATTGACCAGCTCGGAGCCGGCCTTGTCCTCGAACATCAGCTCGTTGTAGCCGCCGCCGCCTTTCGATGAATCGGATTTCCAGCCGGATTGCGTGGCATTGCCGGGCAGTCCGTAGGGCGGCATCTGCGCGGCGTTGTAGACCCTGCCGGTAATGATCGGCAGGTCAGGATCACCTTCGATAAAGTCGACGATGACCTCCTGCCCGATGCGGGGTATCTGGATAAAACCCCAGCCGCTGCCGGCCCAGGTCTGCGAAACCCGCACGAAGCAGGAACTGTTCTGGTCCTTCTTGCCCAGCCGATCCCAATGGAACTGCACTTTCACCCGTGCATATTTGTCGGTGAATATCTCCTCGCCGGATGGGCCGACCACCGTCGCCGTCTGCGGGCCGCGCATGATCGGCCGTGTCGTGACCCGCGGCGGACGATAGGGCAAGGCAGTCGGTGCCACGCCGAGGATCACCTTGAAATTCTCGCTTTCGACGTCGGCATGGGCTCTGTAGCCCGGATCGAACAGCCTGTATTCGGCGCTGACCACCAGATATTCCTGATTCTGGTCTTCTCTTGGGAAACCGTCCAGCTTGAACGTGCAGCCCGAATACAGGCCGCGCACCGTGCCGACTGCGGCGATGCGCTGGTGCACGGCCTGGATTTCCTCGCGCCGGATCGCCGCTAAACTATCACCACGTCCCACCTCAAGATGCGCACCGGGCTGGCGATAGTTCTCACCCGCTGCGAATTTGTGACCAAAGGGCTGGGCCGACTTGGCCATCAGGTCGGCGCCCGGCTTTTTGAAATCATAATCGGTATGGACGTAGGCGCCGGGCCGCACCGAACTGCCCGGGATCCATTCGGTGATATATTCGACATCGCGCCGGGAGCCCTGCCCTTCAAAGTGGTAGGGCACTTTCTCATAACCTGGCGCCGGCTTCAGCTTGCTCATCGCATCGGCGAGCACAAGCGTGTGCTTGCCCTCGCCATGCTCGAAGAAATACAGGATGCCCTCGTGCTCGAGCAGCCGCTGCACGAAATCGAGATCGGTCTCGTCATATTGCACGCAGTATTCGCGCGATGAATAGGAGCCTTGCAGGCGCTTCTCGAATTTTGCCGTGCTGTATTTCGAAAACACTTCTTCGACGATTTCGACAACGCTCATGTTTTGAAAAATACGGCAATCGGTCGTGTTGCCGAGAAACCAGAGCCATGGTCTGGCGACCGCTTCGTAATAGGCCAATCGGTCCTCGATCCGGGTAAGTCTGAACTCGGACACAAGGCCGCTGAACCAACGTTTCGGATCGGATTCACCTTCGATCGAGACAGCCCCACCCAGCATCTTCAGCGGATCGATGTCGTGGTCGGTGCTTACGAACCCAACCGTATAGGCGAAACAACGGCTTATCTCATCGCGCCCGACAAGATGCGTGAAGGTCAACAGCTCGGCGCCAAGCGGCGTCTGCACAACCGTGGCACGTTCATTCGGCATTGGTCGTGCCCCTCCTGGACCCGGCCGCCAGTGGATTTGAAGGTCCTGCTATATTAACGACATCAGGTTCAGGAACTCAAAGCCCACACCAATTCTCGCTGGGTTGCTAGTCCGTGTTGAGCGTACCACATGTTGTTGCGCCGGCCCAAGAGCCCATGCAGAGCTGGGCGAATCTGCAAGATCCGGGGTTCGCCCGCTGCCTTGCGCCAAAGTGATGCGAATTTGGATTAGCCACGCTAAAAACATGGAGTATCGTGCCGACAAGGCCGCCAGCGATCACACAGGCGATTTCGCATGTTAATCAGTCTGCAGATCAGCAATGTCGATGCCCTGCCCGCTGGCGTGTCGCCCGGCTACAGATCGCGTGATCGCAGCTTCAAAATCGGGCGCGAAAATTGCGACTGGATCTTACCCGACCCTGACAAGTTCATCTCCGGCCGGCATTGCCAGATCCGATACGAGGCAGGCGCGTTTTGGCTTCACGATATCTCGCGCAATGGCACTTTCATTAACGGATCGAGCCAACGCATCACCGGTCCGCACCGGCTGGACCACGGCGACAGGCTCCTGGTCGGCCGCTACGTCATCTCTGTATCGATTGACGAGCGCGCCACGCCAACTCATCCGCAAGGCAACCAAGGTTCGACGCAACGACACATGCCCGTCGTGGTCGATCGGCAGCTTGACTCTGGAGGCGAGCCTTTCTTGGGTTCGGCAGAGCGATGGCTCGGGCAACAAGCACCGTCGCTGCCCGCGTCCGTTCCTTCGACGAGAGACGAGGTGCTGCGGGAAATCGCGATTGGAGCGGGTATTTCCCCGGAACTGCTGCAGTCGCGGGACCCGCACGAAGTTGCGGCCGAAATCGGCTCGGTCCTTCGGGTCGTGGTCGAGCAACTGGCCTTGCTGCTGAAGGCACGTGCGGCTGCAAAGACATTGGCCAAGAGCCCACACCGAACAATGATAAGCTCGGCCGACAACAACCCCCTGAAGTTCGTGCCGGGAATCGACGACATACTCGAAATCATGTTTGCACGGCGCAGAGCCGGCTATCTCAATGCCAGGAACAGTATCGAAGACGCGTTCCGCGATCTCAAGACGCACGAATTTGCGACTTATGCCGCCATGCAAGCTGCGCTGTCGCGACTGCTTGACGACCTGTCGCCGGAAGCGATCGGCAAAAAGCTCCCGCCGTCATCGTTTACCTCCAAGAAAAGTCAGGCATGGGACGCCTTTGTCACGACATGGCGGACGATGGAGGAGGGCCACGAAAACGGTATGCTGGACATATTCCTGGCTCATTTCAGCGAGGCCTATGCCAAAGCCGACAAGCAAAAATAAAACAATCCAAGGGACCGCGGCGCTGCAGCTGACCAAGAAAAAATCGTTGGCGTGCCGCATCATGTTCCAATCGGCAATATCTGAGACTACGATCACCTACGACAGTTCGCCAAGCGGGTAAGCCTGATTGACCTGGGGGTCGCGGCAAATGTCATGTTACGGCGGCATAGCATCCTGTAGGCAGGCTTCGTCCGGAGCACACTCTCGCCGGCAGGCCCCTTGCTTGCCCGGTCCGGCCAGGAAACGTCTGGCGCCTCTCACCCACAGATGCCGACACCGCATGGCGACGGAACCCGGACGATGAGCTCGAAGGACGGTCCTTTCGGCCCAGCGGGCAAGACTGTCATTCGCGCCAATCCCCGGCGCGCGCAGACTCCAGGCCTAACCCCAAAGGAGCCCACTGCGGACAGTGTCAGTCCCTCGCAAGTCAAGGACTCGACGGTTTTCGATCCCGGTATCGGCCGCCATGCGCCGCCGGGCTGGACATCCGGAACCGTTCTTTATCAAGGAGCACCATCCGGTGCTGCGGCGAAGACCGGGGCGGTCGCATCAAGGCCGGCGATCCAGCAGGAGATCCTTCTCGAGGCCGCGGACGGCGTCAAATATTCTGCGGCAAATCCGATACTCGCCGCGTCAGCACCGCTGCTCATGCTGTTCGGCCAACTCAGGCTTATCTCCGTCGAAAGGCAAGCAGAGCCATTGGCGGAACATATCGCCGAGGCGCTGGAGAGGTTCGACCGGACACTGGAAAAGTCAGGCGTTGCCGAAGAGGACGCACGCATCGCAAAATTCGCTCTTTGCGAAACCGCCGACGATCTTATCGGCAACCTGCCCTGGGCCGGCAAAGACGCCTGGGCGCAGCACAGCATGCTATTACAGTTCTTTCACGTTGAGCCGACTGGCGCGGGCTTCTTCGAAGCACTGAACAAGGTATTGGCCAATCCGGAGCCGCACTACGATCTGCTCGAGCTGATGCATGTCTGCCTGTCCCTGGGATTTGAGGGCCAGTATCGGGGCCTGGCGCGCGAAGACACCAGTCTTGAACGTGTCCGGGGCGATGTCTATGAGACGCTCCGCTACTTCAGGGCCCGCGCCGGAGAGGACATCTCACCGCGCTGGCAAGGCATGGCGGCGACGATGGTGCCGTCTTCGGCCCGCCTGCCGCTCTGGGTCGTTGCGGCAACGGCGTCGGCCCTGCTGACGGCGGCGTTCTTCACGTTGCGGGTCTTCATGACGGACGAGGGCGATGCTGCCGCCAGCCAATTGCTGGCGCTCAACCCATCGACGCCGCTGACCATCGAGCGCGCCAGCGTGGCGCCGCTTGCCGAACCGGCGAAAGTCGTCCCGCCGGCCGCAACCACGCAGATCGATCGCATCCGTTCGGCGCTGGTCACGCAAATCGAGCGCGGCGGGCTGACCATCGGCACTAAGGGCGACTTCATCGTGGTGGAGATCAACAATCTCGTGTTGTTCCAGCCTGGCAAGGCCGAAGTGAAGCCTGAGTTTCAGCCACTAGCCGCAGAGATCGCCGCAGCCCTGGAGCGCGAGCCCGGGCCAATCAGGATCGTCGGCCACACGGACAATGTGAAGCCACGGAAATCGAGCCCGTTCAAATCCAACTTCGACCTTTCCGTCGCCCGGGCGAAGGCCGTTGAAACAATGATCGCCCCGAAATTCAGCAATCCCTCGCGAATAACCACCGACGGCAAGGGCGAAGACGAGCCAATTGCCGACAACGCGACGCCCGAAGGCCGCGCCAAGAACCGCCGTGTCGACGTGATGATCCCCAAGGAGGAAACGTTGTGAACACCGCCGGTCGGAAACGCCCATGACGCGCTGGCTGCTGCGGATATTCAGCACGGTCGCGTTGGCCGGTTTCGCGGCCGCGGTCTGGTTTGCCGGACCTTTGATCCGCTTCGCCGATACCCGGCCTCTGGGATCCGTCTGGCTGCGCGCCACAATCATCGGCACGATCGTAGCGATGGCGGCCCTCTTTTACGGAGTGCGCTTTTGGCAGAGGAGAAAGGCCCAAAAAGCGCTCGAGACGGTCGTCGCTCGCGCCGACGGCAGCAATGACGATTCGCCGGTGCTCGAGGCGCGCATGAATGAGGCCATCGCATCGTTGAAGCGGTCGAGCGGCAAGCGCAATTTCCTCTACGATATCCCCTGGTACGTCATCATTGGTCCGCCTGGCGCAGGCAAGACGACGGCACTGGTCAATTCGGGCCTGAATTTTCCGCTTGCCGGTTCGGGAAACGCCCAGCCGGTGGCCGGTGTCGGCGGCACCCGCTCCTGCGACTGGTGGTTCACCGAAGAGGCAGTGCTGATCGATACGGCAGGACGCTACACGACGCAGGATTCCAATGCCGGAAGCGACAGCAAGAGCTGGCTCGCCTTCTTGTCCCTGCTTAAGAAATACCGCGCCAGGCACCCGATAAACGGGGTCATCCTGGCCATCAGCCTTGTCGACCTCATCAGTCTCGACGACCAGCAGCTCGACGCCCACGTCCTGGAAATACGCAGTCGCCTGAGGGAAATCTACGAAACGCTGAAAATCCAGTTTCCGGTGTACCTGCTTTTCACCAAGGCTGATCTTGTTTCCGGCTTCATGGATTATTTCGGCGGTTTCGACGAGCCGCGCAGGCGCAAGGTCTGGGGCGCGACATTCCAGACCACAGACCGCAACAAGAATATGGCTGGTGAGGCTCCGGCCGAATTCGATGCACTGGCAAAACGTTTGGCGGAAGAGATGGCTGACCGCCTGCAGGAGGAGGCTGATCCGGTCGCGCGGATATCGATCTTTGGCTTCCCGGCGCAGTTTGGCGCGATGAGGGGCCGAATTGCCAGTTTCGTCACCAGCCTGTTCGATCCGGTCCGCAGCCAGGTGAATGTCAGCCTGCGTGGGTTCTATTTTTCGTCAGGCACCCAAGAGGGAACCCCGATTGATCAGCTGCTGGGCGCAATCGGCCGCAGTTTCGGCAACAATTCCCGCGACCATCTGTCAGGAACCGGCAAGAGCTTTTTTTTGCATGATCTTCTGACTAAGGTCATTTTCGCCGAATCCGGATGGGTTTCGTACGACAGGTCGGCTGAGCGACGGGCGGCCGCCATCAGATATGGCGGCTTTGGCATCATAGCCTTGCTCACCGCGGCAGCGCTTGGCACCCTCGGCTTGAGCTTTACGGCCAACCGCTCGCTGATCGCCTCTACGATGCAGGCCACGAGCCAGTATCGCGAGACGACGGACGCCCTGCTCAAAAGCACCACGGTCACCGATGTTGACCTCGAAAATGTCATTGGGCCGCTCGATCATCTGCGCAACCTGCCGGCCGGCTTCGAAAGCAGTGACTTACCGACGCCGATTGAGGAAACGTTCGGCCTAAGCCAGCGGGAAAGGCTTCTTTCAGCATCCAAAACGGCTTACCGGCAAGCACTGGAACGAATGTTCCGATCGCGTCTGCTGATTCAGGCTGAGCGGACAGTCCAAGCGACGATGGCTGACCCGGCCAAGCTCTATGAACCGCTGAAGATTTATTTGATGCTCGGCGGCAAGGCACCCAAGGTCGATGACGCCTTGATCATTTCCTGGATGAAGCAGGATTGGGAGCAGCACCGGTATCCGGGCGAGAGCAACCGCGAAGGACGCGCGCAGCTCGAAAAGCACCTGCGCGCCATGCTTGCGTTGGACGACGCCTATGATCCGGTTTTCGAACTCAACCAGCCACTTGTCGAAGCGGCCCAACGCTCACTCGGGCGCATGAGCCTTGCCGATCGTGCGTCCGCATTGATCAAGTCGGCGGTGTACGCGGCTGCGCTGGACGATTTTGCTGTTTCCCTCAAAGGTGGGCCGGAAGCGCAGCTTGTGTTGGAGCGCGTCGATGGCGGCGATCTGTCGAAACTTCGTGTTCCCGGTCTCTACACCTATGCCGGCTTCAACAAGTTCTATCTTGGACAACTTTGGCACATTGCGCAGATGCTCGTCGACGATCAGTGGGTTCTGGGCGGTGGCGGCGAGCATGGCAGTATCGATCAGGATTTGCTCAAGCTCGGCCCCGAACTTCTCGATGGCTACGGCAAGGAGTTTGCAGCCGCGTGGAACAGCGTTCTCGACGGGTTGAAATTCAAAGCAATGCTGAACGACGAGCCGCACTATGTCGCGCTTTCCGCCGTCGCCTCACCAACCTCGCCGATCGAACAGCTTTTTGCGGCGATCGCCAACGAAACAGCTCTGACGCGCGACCCGGTGTCAGGCAGAGACTCGGACGCCGGGGCAGAAGGCATCGCCCAGAGCCCGTCCCAGGATGTTGCGCACATGGCCAAGGGCCTGGCTCGCATCGGCATTCACATCGGCACCGCAAAATCGCAAAGCCGCGCCGGTACGGGGTCGGCGAGCTCACAAAGCCAGAGTCCCGGGGCAAACATCGAAGCGCAGTTCAGGTCGTTCCAGGCCCTGGTGAGCGGTCCTGTCGGACACCGTCCGATCGATGCATTGACCCAGAATTTTCGTGATATCTACCAGAGCCTGCAACTGGCGACGGAGGTCCCTTTACAGACGGAACGCGTCAACACAAACCTGCAGCTGCAGATAGCCACCCTTCGCGCCAATGTATCGCGTCTGCCCAAGCAACTCGGCAGAATGGTCAATGCAACGGCAGACGAGTTTGAGGGCAACGCGGCCGAAATTTCGGTGGCGAATTTGAACCAGATGCTCGACCAAGCCGTCACACAGCCCTGCGAGGAGGCGGTCAACGGCCGCTATCCTTTCGCCAGCGACGCCACGGAGGATATTGCGATGGCGGATTTTGCAAAGTTGTTCGCTCCGGGCGGCCTGATGGACCGGTTCTTCGCACAAAATCTCGCATCGTTGATCGACATGAGCGGCCAGGACTGGAGCTGGAAACAGGATGCGCGCTTCGGGCGCGACCTCTCGAAGCCAACGCTGAAAGACTTCCAGCTGGCTGCGGAAATCCGCGGCGCATTTTTTCCCTCGGGCGGGTCAGTGCCCTCGGTCGACCTAACCTTTACCCCGTTCTCGCTGCACGGCGATGCAGATGCTGCGGTGCTCGATGTCGATGGCCAGATCGTCCAGAGCAAGCAGGCGGGTAATGCGCCAAGCACTGTGTCCTGGCCGAACGGCACGGCCGCGGGATCTGCCAGTCTGAGACTGACCCCGGAAATGCCGGGCCGCGAATCCGCCATCAAGCTCGAAGGGCCGTGGTCGCTGAAACGGTTGCTGGACAAGGCCACGATCACCACCAAGGACAGCACTGTTGAAGCCCGCTTCGTAATCGGCGGACGTGACGTGGCCTACACGATTCAGGCCGGTTCCGGTCCCACTCCCTTCTTCCTTCCGGCACTTTCGGCATTTAGCTGTCCGAAGGCGTTTTGAGATTGGTAGCGGCTCAAAGTCCAAAGCGCCTGGTTTGTGCGCATGCCCAGACCGTCCGCCAGCAATCCAGACAAGCAACCGCCGCGCCAGGCCCCCGACAAGCGTGTGTCGCTGGCAGCGCTAGCTGATGCCCTATCTGGTGGGTAGCGAAACGGATTTTCCATAACTGTCGAGCACCGCTGCAACTTCGTCGAACATGCTCGACAAGGATCGGGTTTCCTGCGGCAGAAGTTGAAAGTCAGGTCTCTCAAAGAGAGCGAGGCAGATCTCGCTGGAATCGTGTCGCGATTGGTAGGCCAATCCGTCCGGCTGATCTCGATGACGCCACAGCGCGTCAGACCAAAGTCCGCAAGACTCATAAGGCCCGGTCGAAATCGCGTTGTCCGTGCCCACGGCTTGAAGTCCCGGTCCATACAAACGCACAACCTGCAACGGCCGGTCCGAGACCAACCCCGATGCGGAGCGCTCCAGTATATCTGCCATGCTGACCATGAGGCGTTGCGGATTGCGGAGCAGTGTTTCGGCCAGCGCGCCGCGAAGCGTCAGCCCGGCATAAATGACTCCGAACCACCCGCCCGCGCTGTCAAAACGACTGGCCGGCGGCACGCCTCGTCCCGGGCCGAAAAAAATCGGGTCGAGCCAAGTTCGGTGAATACGGTGCAACACCTGACCGGCTTCTATTTCATCAATAGGAAGCGAGATATCGTCAAGCCAATCGGGAGGAGCAGGCGCCACACCTAGTGGACCTCGGCGTGCTGCCCGCTCCATGGAAATCACGCAATCCCATCCGCAGCCTCACTGCGCAAAACGCGCAGCACTGAATCTCGATCGCCGGCCCTCAACGCCTCAAGTGGCGTGCGCCCTCCAAGCACCGAGTCTGGGGCGAGCAAGAAGTCCAGCGCCATCCACGGTCCGGCTGAAGTGTAGGCCCGCACAACGTCCGCGATGCCGGCGACCACATCTGTTTCGTCAAATTGACAAGCAGGATATCGCCAGTCGCTTCCCTCCCGAACGGCAAGCAACGACCCGGCCCGCCGGCGCTTGTCCACTGCCTGTCGCGAAATGCCGAGCAGCCGTCCAGCATCCTCGGCCGACAAGGTGCCACCCGCACGCTCGATCAGAATCTTGCGGTGTTCGACGTTCCTTGCAAGGGCGGGAACGAGTGGGTCGAGTTCTATGACAGCTGACCCGATGACGTCAGACTGGCTGAGAAGCCGGGCGAGCGAACCGGCATCGGTCGGGGCTGACAAAGCGTCAGAGAGAACCTTCGAAGAGGCAGTGGCTGCTATGCGCTCCAGCGCTGACGTGGCGCGTCGAAGAAACATCGCCTGAAGGCTATCAGACCGGAGAACACTTGTGTTTGGCGCTGTCCGAGCCATGATGACCTCAATGGTTTACATGAGGAACATATAGATACGGTACTGCCTAAGTCAACCAGCGCGGCGCCGCGATATCCGGGGAGATCGCAGTAGGGGCAGCTGACAGCCGCGTCGCGTCGTGAAACCATTTCTCGGGCTTTTCCTTGCAGTGACGCGCTCCAGAAATTTCGATACTTTAATATTGCAGCCTGTGGCAAAGTGGCGCCGCGAGCGCCTGAGAGTGCGCTGCAGAGGACGCTTCGAGAAGCGTTTGGTGGCAAGGTGAGCGATGTCGCCCTTTCCTTTGAAAGTTTCGGCGTGAGCCACAATGGCTGTGTCCGTGAGCACAATGAAGACAACTATCTAGTCGAGCCACGAACCGGCCTGTGGGTGGTGGCCGACGGAATGGGTGGACATGAAGCCGGAGAGGTCGCTTCAGCCAGCATTGTCGATCATCTGGCCACGATCGGCATTGCCAGTTCCGCCCCGGATCTTCGTGCGCGCTTCGAGGACAGGCTGAGCCGCGCCAACGCCGAGATCCGCAAGATCTCCGAATCCCGCGGCATAACCATCGGCTCCACTGTTGCCGCCCTGTTGGCGATGGATGGGCGATTTGCCTGCCTGTGGGCGGGCGATAGCCGGGTTTATCTGGTCCGTAATGCCTCGATCTCGCAGATCTCGAGGGACCACACCGAAGTTCAGGAACTTCTCGATCGCGGCATGATCAGCGCAGCCGAGGCGCTCACCTGGCCGCGCCGCAATGTCATCACGCATGCAGTAGGCGTCAGCGACGAAATCGTCATCGATTTCCAGCAAGGCGAAATCATGCCGGGAGACATCTTTGTGTTGTGCACAGATGGGCTGACGGCGCATTTGACCGACGCCGAGATCGGAGCCGCGGTGGTGTCCGCGACGCCTCAGGCGGCTTGCGAAAATCTGCTGCAAATGGTGCTGGCGCGGGGCGGAACAGACAATGTCACCATTGTGCTGGTGAAGTTCGCAAACGGGCACAACGGACAATCTCCCCACCCTGATCTGTCCAGAGCGGAGGGTTGAGGCTGATGAGCGCCGACGACAAGACGCGAATATCGCCGCAGCTGGCCAACACCGCCGTCGGCACGCAACTCAGCGGCATCTACGAACTTGACGAGCGGATCGCATTCGGTGGCATGGGCGAGGTCTACCGTGGCCACAACATCCAGACTGGCGACCACGTCGCGATCAAGATCGTCCTGCCGGAATTTGCCCGCGACCCGACGATCTTGTCCTTGTTCCGCAAGGAAGCGTCAATCCTCAATCACCTGTCGCATGATGCGGTCGTGCGATACCACGTCTTCACCATCGATCCCGGGATCGGCCGTCCCTACCTTGCCATGGAATTTGTCGACGGCGAGTCGCTGTACGACATCATGCGACGTGGCCCGATGCCGACTGAAGAGGTACGCAAGCTCTGCCATCGCCTCACTTCGGGTCTGAGCGCCGTGCATCAAGCGGGAGCAATTCACCGCGACCTCTCCCCCGATAACATCATCTTGCCAGGGGGTAGAGTCGACCGCGCCAAGATCATCGATTTCGGTATTGCGCGATCGGCGACCGTCGGTGGGGAGACCCTGATCGGCGGAAAATTCGCGGGAAAGTACAACTACGTTTCGCCCGAACAGTTGGGGCTGTACAGCGGCGATGTCAGCGAGCAATCCGACATCTACAGCCTGGGGCTGGTGCTGGTTGCCGCTCTGCGCGGGAAGCCGATCGATATGAGCGGATCCCAATTCGAGATCATCGAAAAGCGCCGGACCGTGCCCGACCTGTCCGACATCGACGACGATTTTCGTGGCATTGTTGAAGCCATGCTGCAGCCGGATCCGCGAGACCGCCCGGCGAGCATGGCGGAAATCGCCAGAATGACGCGTGACGAGGACGAAGGGACAACGCCACCAACGTTCATGCCGACCCGCGATCGGCCGGGTTTGCCACGAGCGGGGCAAACCCTTGCGCCTGAGCCCAAGGCGCAGCCTTCCTATGATTTGGGGCGTGACGCGCCTGTGACGGGGTCCGGTGGGCAGCGCTTCGTCCCGCATGTCCGGCCCGCGCTGCTGTCCGAACCGCGGCCTTCAGCAGTCGCCAGCCCGGCCCCCCCCGGGGGCCCGGGGGGGGCCGGCCAAAACACCAAAAACCCCACCGGGCGGGTTGGGGCGGGGGCGCCCGGCTGCGCCCCGGTCGCCCGCGCCGGGGGGCCTGGCCCCCGGGCGGCATCCCCCCTCCCCCCCCCCCCGCCGGGGGGGCGGGGGCGCCGGGCCCGGAAAATCCACAAAGACCCGAACCATCGCGATTTCTGCCTTCGCGACGTTGGCTCTCGCCGCCGTTGCCGGCCTCTATGTCAGCGGTTTTATGACGCCTACCACGCCGACCGCCGGCACGACATCGCTGTCCGCCCCAGAACCATCAGAGCCCGCACCAGAGGCATCAAAGCCGGTCGCGACGGATAATGTTGCGAACGCCCCTAGGCCGCCAGAGGTAGTTCCACCCGCGCAGCCGCAAACGCAGACCACCGCATCGTCAACTGAAAATCAGGCAGAGGCGGCTGCGGCTCAAAAACCGCAGCCGCCAGAGTCGCCCAAGATGCTCCCACAAAACGGGGAAGCCCCGAAGCCATCAGCTAGCGCAGCGCTGCCGCCGGCCGAAAACGCACCGCCGGCAATTCAGCCCGATACCGCTGCCAACGCCGGCCCGAAGACGCTTCCGCCGCCTGACAAGCTCGTTCCAGCCCCAACACCAGCCGAAAAAACGTCAACGCCGGCAGCGCCCCAGCCCGACGTCGCGGAGAGCCAAAAGCTGCAGCCTGCAGAGCCCGCCAAGATCCCCCTGCAAGCCAGGGAAACACCGAAATCGCCAGCAAGCGCGGCACAACCGCCGGCCGAAAAAATGTCGCCGGCAGTTCAGCCCGACATCGCGGCCGGCGACAGCCCGAAGACGCCTCCGCCGCTTGGCAAGATCGCTCCAATCGCTCCACCAGCCGAAAAAGCTTTAACGCCGCCACCCCGCCAGCCCGACGTTGCGGTGAGCCAAAAGCCTGAACGACAGGCCAGCCAGCCGGCGAAGGCGAAATCGGCTACGCCCGTTTCCGAACCGGCTGCAGGCCAAGCAGATGCGACGGGCGCAAAGGGGCAGCAGGCCGACCAGCCGGCTGCCAAACAGCCAGGCCAGGCCACGGTCGCCTTGAACGTGCCCAAGCCGGAAGTTCCTCCGGTCATCGACGACATGGCGCAACGGGTCTCGTGGGTTCGCGACTTCAGCGGCGGCGACTGTTTCTATGCGGCCGTCACGTCGATAACCGACAAGACGGCGGCCATCGAAGGATTTGGAACGGCGGTTCAGCCATTCGAACAGATGCTGACTGATTTCCAGGCAAAGTTCCACGTTGAGCCGGACATAAGCGTGCGCCTCATCGAGCCAACCCAGTGCGAAGTCACCAACTTCCTGCGCTTTCTGGGCCAGACTGCGGTCGACAAGCCGCAGCTGGTTCTCGATCGAACATCGGTGCCGAACGGTACGCCGATCAGCGGCACGCTGGTGACGCATGGCGGGCTCATTTCCAGCGTGCTGCTGATCGACCACAAAGGCATGATGTTCAACCTCGACGACCGCATGGTCGTACAGTCAGACAAGGCTACCTTCAGCATCCCGATCGGCCTCGGCGCGGCCGACAGGGCTGCAGGCAAGGCCGTGCCGCAGATCATCATGGTGATCACCGGCCCCCAGGATATTCAGGCGGCTGCGTTCTCCACGCCGGTGCCTGCCTCGCAGCTGTTGCCCAAAATTCTCGAAGAAATCGAGACCAACGGATCACAGTTCTCGGCCAGTGCCAAATATTTCCGGCTCGGCGGGTAGCATGGGCGTGCAATGGAACTCTGCCGCTCGCGTTTGCCCCGCTCGTCTGCCGGCCTGCCCGTAAAGCAGCGTGATCGGGCTCGCGCCTTGCTTGCTTTGAGAGGCGGCATGAGGCTTGCGGTGGTTTCGGCCGCGGCACTGCTGGCCGTGCTCTCATGCAACGAAGCGCGCGCCGAATTCACGGTCTGCAATCAGACGCTCGACGTCGTCAACCTCGCCGTCGGTCAGACAATCGACAATGCCGACCAGACCGATGGCTGGTGGACCATCGGCGCAAATCAGTGCGTGAACGTCATTCGCGAGGAACTGACGAACCGCTACATCTACATCTATGCCACCGACGTTTTTGGCCACGCGATCCTGACCGGGTCGACCGAAATGTGCATCGAGCGGCGACGTTTCTCGATACGCGGCATCGAGGAGTGCTGGCAGCGCGGCCATATCGCGGCGCGATTTGTTGAAGTCGATACGCTTGAACAGGTGCGGTGGACGTTTTTCCTGACCGGAAGCAGTCCGTGACGCACGCGATCGACACCAGCTTCAAGGCGAAAAAGCAGGCGCGCGCCGCCCTTCGCCGGCGCACACTTTGGCGCCGGCTTATCGCCGGCTTCGCCTTGATTTTCCTGTGTTCGATCGCCGTCGGCTTCTACCTCACCGCGGACTATTGGTCGTTTGGCGACGAAGACGAGGAGTTGCACGCGGTGGAAGGAGCGGATGATGTGCCGGCCGATGCATCTGTCTATGTGCCTGCCATTATCGGTCTAGCGGGGGACCCTATGTGGATCACGCTCGCACCCGATACCGGCGCAGCAACGAAAGGCCGCGTGATTCCGCGTCCGGCAGAACTCGACCCGGCAGGGGTTTCGCCACAGATCGAGATCCTGTCCGACGTCATGCTTAGCGCCAGCGAAAAATTCATGACGACGATACCGTCGACGCAGGAGGATTTTGCATTTTTCCAAGCGCAACGAAAGACCGCGCCCGCGCCCTCCAGCGATCTGCAGAACGACCTTGAGCCATCTCCTGCCGCGGGTGAGCTCGCGCCGGCTTCGGATCAACAGGCAGGTACGGACGATCCCGAAGCCGGCTGGGGTGAAACAATCGATGCAGGCGATGCAGCCCTTCCCGCATTCCAGAAGACCCAGATCGAAAACAACACCAGCGTCGCAACTGTCATGAATGAGTATCAGCGGTTCGAGGCCACCGAAGACACTTTCGTGAAGATCCTCAACAATCGCAGTTTGGACAGCGTTGCGCTCGATGCGCATTTCTCCGCCGACGACGCCAGGCTGGCAGGCGAGGCCCTGAAGGCGGTCTTCAGCCGGGACGGCCTGGAACCGGGTTATGTCGTCGCCCTGCGTGGATACCGGCCGAACCGCGAGACGACAACTATATCCCTCATGCAGGTGTCGATCTACGCCAAGAACGTTTTCGTCGGCACGCTGACGCGCAATGCCGCAGGCGTGTTCGTCTCGGGGGTTGATCCTTGGGTACGCGAAGATCTGTTCAACTACTCGGGTGCGCCGGAGGAAGGCGCACACAAAAGGCAATATCGTCTGCTCGACGCGATCTACTCGACAGCGGCACGCAACAGCGTTCCGACCGGCGTGATCGGCGAAGCGATCATGTATCTGTCGAGAGGACAGGATCTGGACGCTTTCGCAAGCGAGGACCAGCGTCTTGTGCTGATCTATTCGCAGACGCCGCGCGGCAAGGACGAAGGCGCCGGGCGGGTGCTGTATGTGGGTGTCCAGGGGACGACGAAAAGCCTCGACTGTTTCGTCTTCCAGCAGGGCGATGGTCAGTTTGCATGCGTCACAGGCGACGACCAGGTTCGTTCGCTGACGGTCACCAACGGCATGCTCACGCCAGTCAACGGGGTCTTGACGTCCACCTTCGGGCCTCGCAAACATCCAATTCTCGGGACCGTTCGCATTCACAAGGGCGTCGACTGGGCGGCGCCCGTAGGCACGCCGATCGCAGCGGCCTTTGATGGCGAAATTACCTTCCAGGGCGACGGAGGCGGCTACGGCAATCTGGTCAAGATTTCGCACGGAAACGGGCGCGAGACGCGCTACGCTCATATGCAGAAATTCGCAATCGAGGGCGGCGTCGGCACCAAGGTGAAGGCTGGCGACATCATTGGCTATATCGGCACCACCGGCCTTTCGACCGGACCGCATTTGCATTTCGAACTCTACCAGAATGGCGCGGCGATCGACCCACTGGGCACGGTGACCGCGGTCGCTTCGGATCTTTCCGCCGTGGAAACGCTCACCGACCGTATCGTCCATGTCGAAAGTGGCGGCAGCGCCCGTGCCAAGAACCCAAATTCTTCAGCGACAGGCGCCGGCCAATTCATCACAAAGACCTGGATCCGGATGATGAACACTTACCGCCCCGAACTTGCACGCACACTCTCGACCGCCGACCTGCTCGCCCTGCGATACGACGCCACGATCTCGCGCGAGATGGTTCGCAATCTGGCGCGAGAAGGCGAAGCCTATCTTCGGACGCGCGGCCACCAGATCACAGCCGGCCGGCTCTATCTCTGCCAT
Source organism: Mesorhizobium sp. M0244 (assembly GCF_040321795.1). Taxonomy (NCBI): domain Bacteria; kingdom Pseudomonadati; phylum Pseudomonadota; class Alphaproteobacteria; order Hyphomicrobiales; family Phyllobacteriaceae; genus Mesorhizobium; species Mesorhizobium sp. M0244. The sequence goes on from NZ_JAMYSE010000015.1 coordinate 92,102, forward strand.
TTTCTCGGCATGGAGGGCGCGCATCAGGTGCTGTCGGCATCGGGTTCGGCGCAATTGAGCGCCGTGCTCGGGTCAGCCGTCATACAGGCCAATCCCTTTCTGACCGGCAAGACAGCCAGCTATGTCGTGGACTGGGCCGAAAGGAAGATGGGTCGAAAGCTAAGCCCAGCCACAACCACGGCGGGCCAGCAGACGACGACCACCACGGAGGTCCGGCAGACATCGCCCGAGTTCGCGAAGTACAAACAGGCGATCACGGCGATGCTGAGCTCTGTTCAGAATGCGCTTTGAGCCTGTGCATGGCCCCGGCAAATCGTAACCGGCTTTCGGTACACGCACACAACTGGGTTTCCGTCCAACGAGTGCTAGACTTCGACCTTGTTAGCAGAGGTTTTTCTGCTCTGCGCGCTATCGAACCGTGGCCAAGATCACATACGCCACGGCCATTTTCGGGTAGAAGCGACCTGTCGCTGACAAGACATAACATGTGCAAATAGAGTTCACTGCGACGTCTCCAACTTGCCGCCTCGAAGGAGGCCCTGTAGCTCACGGCGGCGGGTCCTGCCTTTCCTTCCGCCGCTCTGGCACACGGTCGCTGGCAAAACCTTGACGGCCTTAGAAGCAGGAGTGCCCGCAAAGCTCATTGAAGTCGGAGCTTGGCGCGCTTTCGGCACCAGCCTCGACACCTCGAACGAGTGGCATGACCGCAAGCGAAGGAGCGACATCCTCCCAACTGAGCCTCAGAGAAGGTGTGCTTCTCGGCGCACCACCCCGGCTTCGGCTTACTATCCTGACGGCCGTCCGCACCGACGAGGCCAGAAGCGCGACATGGGATGAGTTCGATCTGGACGCAGCGCTGTGGACGATACCTGCAGCGCGGACGAAGACTAGCAAGGAACTTCGCGTGCCACTGGCCGAGCCTGTCGTTGCGTTGTTGCGTGCAGCCATCCGGCATCCATGGAATACCCGCCTCGGGCGCATCTCTTCAAAAACCACCGCCGAACCAACGGCGGCCACTCCTTTAGGGAACAACCACTTTGAGCATCCTATGATGCAAGACCCGAGCCGCCAGACTGCGGGAACGTCATCGCGCGCGTCGACGTAGCGCTCAACGATGATGTGAGGATGTTCAATCTGAAACTCTCTCGGCGGCCAGACGGGGGCCACAGCCTGTTTGCGCCGAACGCCCTCGGCGGCCGCGTCGTCACTTTCTCACGCCCACTTGTTGCCGAAATCGCCAGCGCCGCTATCGCCGCGCTCATGGAGCCGACGCCGCATGACCGCACCGCAGCCTGAGGCGGCAGAGTTCGACCTGGAAAAGCGCTCGAGAGTGGCAGTCCGACCGCGGTGGCACTCACGTAGTCGATCCCGACGGCGCTGCTTGTGTTTACAATTTTGTAAGCACGATCGGGCATCTCTGAAATTTTTCAACCCGTTGGTTGAAGGGTGTGCAGCAGTCCATCCGATACAGCCTAGAAGACGGCGAACCATTAGCTGCCAACGACAACGATCCACTTCCCTTCATCAACCCTGTAGACTGGCAAGGCATGCCGGTCCCGACTCGGGAATGGTTTCTGGACGGGCTGATACCGCGTCGCCAGATAACGATTCTTAACGGCGATGGTAGCGTCGGAAGGTCCCTCTTGGCACTACAGATTGCGGCGGCGAGCGCGATGGGGTGCGAAACGGTTGGGCTTCGGCCGATGACCAGTCGAGTGATGTACTTAGGCGCTGAGGACGAAAGTGACGAATTCCACCGCCGACTAGCCGCCATAACGTACGAACATCAGCGCAGCCTGTCAGACATGTCGGATTTTCGCCTTCTCCCCATGGCCGGCCGCGACGCTTTGCTTGCCGTTCCGAACAAGGCTAGCGTAATGCAGCCGACCGAAAACATGGTCAAGCTGGTGGAGGGACTTATCGAATTCCGCCCCGGCTTTTTAGTGTTGGACACGTCAGCGGACCTCTTTGGGGGCGATGAGATAAAGCGCAATCACGTCCGCCAGTTCATCGGCATGCTCCGCAAGCCGGCCATCGAATTGGACATGGCCGTCCTTTTGCTCTCCCACCCGTCGGTCGCGGGTATGCAGACCGGCACTGGCTCGTCCGGTAGCACCGCCTGGAATAATAGCGCCCGATCGCGGCTGTACCTCACCACGGCAAGCGGAGACGGGGCAGACCCAGATGTTCGTATCCTTACCACCATGAAGGCCAACTACGGCAAGAAGGGCGGAGAGATACGCATGCGCTGGCAAGAAGGTGTGTTCGCGTTGGATGACGGCAAGCCGTCCGCTGTTGCCGGTATTATAAGCAGACGCGCTGACGAGACGTTCAAGAAGCTGCTGTCAACGTTCAATCGAACTGGCCAGACCGTTTCCGACCTCACTGGCACAAATCATGCGCCTGCGAAGATGGCCAAGCACACCGATGCCGGCGGGGTATCAAAACGCCAATTTGCTCGACGCGACGCAGCGCCTTTTGGAATCGGATGAAATCAAGATTGTTATGGACGGCCCGCCTTCTCGACAGAGAAAGCGGCTCATCTTGGCATCTGAAAATTACGGTGCGGCATGATTCCACCGCGGCCTTCCACCGGACTACTCCCGCCACACCATCGCCTTCAACCGACCTAGCCACCACCACCCCTTATACCCCGCTGGCGGTGGAAGCACCTACCGCCGGTGGAATCCGGCGGGCACTTCGACACACCAAAACAAGAAACGAGGAGAACACGAATGGAAATTGAAATGATACCGCTCAGCAATCCGATCGACGCGCTTCATCCTGACAACGGTAAGAGTGTAAAAATCGTCGGCACCGACGGCTCCTGCGCCTTCGGGCCGAAGTTAATTGTAAGCGCCACGCCGCTCCCCTCGTGCGGGGCATGAGGTGACTGTGCGAAGAATCCCCCCGATCGCGAGAGACGGAGGGCCTACGTGGGAGCAGACGGCAAAATGGACGTCGATTTGGACGTCCCAACAGCTGGCTA